>RFJM01000494.1 GCA_003694905.1 Caldilineae bacterium | reverse complement strand
CCTTCAGATCTGATGGACCCGAGGCGATAATATGATCATCGTACTGAAACCAGACTCCACCGCTGCCGAGATCGGCGCCGTCATCGCCCGCGTGCAGGAATCGGGCGCCACCCCCCACCCCATCTACGGGATCGAACGGACCGTAGTCGCCGTTGTTGGCGAAACCCGCCATGTGGATCGCGAGGCTTTCCTGAAAATGCCGGGGGTCGAGAAGATCACCAGCATCAGCGCACCCTACAAACTGGCCAGCCGTGAATCCCATCCCGACGATACTGTGATCAAGCTCAACGGTCTCCGTATCGGGGAACGCGAGATCGTGATCATGGCCGGCCCCTGTTCGGTGGAAAGTCGCAGCCAGTTGCTGGAAACCGCTCACGCCGTGAAGGAAGCCGGCGCACACATCCTGCGCGGGGGCGCCTTCAAGCCCCGCTCATCCCCCTATTCTTTTCAGGGCCTGGGGCTAAAGGGGCTGGAGATCCTGGCCGAGGCCCGTGAGCTCTATGGGCTCTATATCATCACCGAAGTCATGACGCCGCAGGCCGTGCCGCTGGTGGCCGAATACGCCGACATCCTGCAGATTGGCGCACGCAACATGCAGAACTTCGGCCTGCTCCACGCGGTGGGCCGGGTCCAACGCCCGGTTATGCTCAAGCGCGGCATGATGAGCAGCATGGAAGAACTGCTCATGTCGGCCGAATATATCCTGGCCGGGGGCAACTACAATGTCATGCTCTGCGAGCGCGGGATCCGGACCTTCGAGAAATACACCCGCAACACCTTCGATCTCAATGCCGTGCCCGTGCTCAAGCAACTCACCCACCTGCCCATCATCGCCGATCCCAGCCACGCCACCGGCCGTTGGGACGCGGTCCCGGCCATGGCTCTGGCCGCGGTGGCCGCCGGGGCGGACGGCCTCATGATCGAAGTCCACCCCCGGCCCGATGAGGCTCTCTCCGACGGCCCGCAATCGCTCAAGCCCGAGCGATTTGCAGAGACGCTGCGCCGTGTCAAGCGCGTGGCCGAGGCCGTGGACCGCACCCTCAGCACCGTGCCCGCGGAGGCCCTGCCCCTGCGCTCACCTGCGCCGGCCGACGCCCATGCTCCCCTGGCCTGATCGCTCACGCTCGAGATAGCCATCATGATCATCGTCATGAAGCCGTCCGCCAAGCCCGCGGACATCCAGCAAGTCATTGCTCGGGTCGAGCAGTTCGGCCTCAAAGTCCACATCTCCGAGGGTGAAGCTCACACCGTCATCGGTGTCGTCGGCGACACCCAGAGCCTGGACCAGCGCAACTTCGAAGTGCTGGACGGTGTCGAGCGAACCGTTCGTATCTCCCAGCCCTTCAAGGTGGCCAGTCGCGAGTTCAGGGAGGGCGATACCGTCATCGACGTCAACGGCGTCAAGATCGGGGGCCGGGGCATCGTGATCATGGCCGGACCCTGTTCGGTCGAGTCGCGCTCACAGATCCTGGAAGCTGCCCACATCGTCAAGGAAGCAGGAGCACATATCCTGCGCGGTGGAGCCTACAAGCCCCGCACATCGCCCTATTCCTTCCAGGGCCTGGGCGAAGAGGGGCTGAAGCTGTTGGCCGAGGCTCGCGAAGCCACCGGCCTTCCCATCATCACCGAGGTGATGGGCGCGAGCGAAGTGCCCCTGGTCTGCGAGTATGCGGACATCCTGCAGATCGGTGCGCGCAACATGCAGAACTACCGACTGCTCCAGGCCGTGGGCAAGGTGCAAAAGCCGGTCTTCCTCAAGCGCGGCATGAGCAGCACTATCCAGGACCTGCTCATGTCGGCCGAATATATCCTCTCCGGCGGCAACTACAACGTCATCCTCTGTGAACGGGGTATTCGCACCTTCGAAACATACACCCGCAACACCTTCGACATCAACGCCATCCCTGCTCTCAAGCAACTCAGCCACCTGCCGGTCATAGGCGATCCCAGCCACGGGACCGGCAAGTGGGATCTGATCGCGCCGATTGCCAAGGCCTGTCTGGCGGCAGGCGCCGACGGCCTGATGATCGAGGTGCATCCTCGGCCGGAGGAAGCCTGGTCCGATGGCGCGCAATCGCTCAAGCCCTCCCGCTTCGAACGTCTCATGAGCGAATTGCGGGCCCTGGCCGAGTTCCTGGGCCGGCCTATGTCGTAGCCGAGTACCTGACGATGAGCGAAAGTGAAACCCTGCAACAAGCCGAAATCGCCATCGTTGGCATGGGGCTCATGGGCGCGTCTTTGGGCTATGACCTGCGCGGATCCTGCCGTCGTGTTGTGGGCGTGGTCCGCCGCCCGGAGGCCGTGAGCGAAACCCTGGCCAGTGGCTGTGTGGACGATGCCACTCTGGACGCGGTAGCCGCCATTTCGGCCGCAGATATCGTTGTCCTGGCCACGCCCGTGCGCACCATCCTGCGCCAGATCGCTCAGTGGGGACCCCTCCTCAAACCGGGCGCCATCCTGGTGGACATGGGCAGCACCAAGACTGCCATCTGCCGGGCCATGGAAGCCCTGCCCGAGCACGTCCGGGCTATCGGCGGGCACCCCATGTGTGGCAAAGAGCAGGCCGGCCTGGCAGCGGCCGAACCGGGCCTGTACCGCAATGCCACCTTCGTGCTCTGTCCCCTGGCCCGGACCGACGACGAGACCCTACAGGTCGTGCAGCATCTGGTACGCCATATCGGTGCCCGGCCGTTGGTGCTGGATCCCGAGCGTCATGACCGTCTTGTGGCGGCCATCAGCCACCTGCCCTATCTTGCGGCCTGTTCTCTGGTCCACCATGTCATGACCGTGGCGGAGGATGACCCGACGGTGTGGGATGTGGCGGCCAGCGGTTTTCGCGACAGCAGCCGTGTCGCCGCCTCCGATGTGCGCATGCTCATGGACATCCTGATGACGAACCGTCAGGCCGTTCTGGCTGCGATCGACAACTACGAACGCAGCCTGGCACACCTGCGTACGCTGTTGGAGCAAGAACAGGAACCGGAGCTGCGGGACTCACTCGAACAGATCGCGCAGGCACGTCGCCTCTGGCGTCGGGCCTGATCTGCTTTGCTCAGTCCATTGGGTTTTTGCCTTGGGTATATCCGGGCCGGAGTGTTAGCAGGGCCCACTCGGCGATCCTTGTCCCGAGCGCCGGGTAGAGGTTCGCCGACCATATAATCGAGCGACGACCCCGGCAAGGAGCCTTTCTCCTCCGGCCGGCCCGACTTCAGGGTGAACCACGGTCCCTGAGCCCCTTTTCTATCCTCGACCTTCCATTCGTGTAATCCCCGGCTTGCCAAAATG
>RFJM01000493.1 GCA_003694905.1 Caldilineae bacterium | reverse complement strand
TCGAAAATAATCACCGCATCCACACAGCGCAGCGCCGCCAGCAACTGGGCGCGCTCCCGCTCGGGGATGATCGGTCGGCCGGGCCCCTTCCGCAGCCGTGTACTGCGATCCGAATTTAGCCCGACCACCAGGTGCTCACCCAGGCTGCGGGCCTTCTGCAGATAGCGCACATGTCCCATGTGCAGCAGATCAAAATGTCCGTTGGTGAAGACAACAACGTCTCCTCGCCGGCGCCAGCTCTTCACAAGCTGCGCTGCTTCTTCGCGATCGATAATTGGCGCTTCCATAGTCCGGCATTGTAAACGCTACACGCGGGCCGAGGCAAACTTCGCATCCTTCTCCGTCAACCTACAAGAACACCTCCCCCTCCGCTGCCATCCGCTCCAGCAACGCAGGCGGTTCAAAACGCGCGCCGTACAGCCGGGCCAGCTCACGACTACGCCCCACGAACGCTGCCACCCCATAGTCGTTGATATACTGCAGCGTCCCTCCCTTGAACGGCGCAAACCCCCAGCCGAAAATACTCCCGATATTGGCATCCGCCACCGAGGTCACCACCCCCTCCTCATAACACCGGGCCGTTTCCAGCGCCTGCACAAACATCAGACGCTCCATCATCTCCGCCTGCGTCAGCTCGTGACCCCTCGGCGGAAACAGCCTGCACAACTGCGGCCACAGATACTTCCTGCCCTCCGGCGGATACTCATAGAATCCGGCTCCCTGAGCCTTGCCCGTCCGCTTCCACACCGTCACCATCTTCTCCAGCACCTCGTGGCCCGGATGAGACGGCGGTTCTCGGCCCTCGACTTCCGCGTCCCGCCGAGCCTGCTCCAGAATGTGATACGCCAGGCCAAGATTCACCTCATCCGACACCGCCAGCGGCCCCACCGGCATCCCCGCCTGCCGGCCCGCCATCTCGATCCGATGCGGATGCTGCCCTTCTACCAGCATCGCCATCCCCTCGTTCACATACGTCATAAACACCCGCGACGTATAGAACCCCCTGCTGTCATTCACCACGATAGGGGTCTTACCGATTTGCTGCACGTAATCAAACGCCTTCGCCAACGTTGCATCCGATGTCTGCCGCCCGCGGATAATCTCGACCAGCCTCATCCTGTGCACCGGCGAAAAGAAGTGAATACCGACAAACTGTTCCGGCCTTTGTCCATACGCCGCCAACCCGCTTATGGGTAGCGTTGACGTATTCGAGCCGAAAACCGCATCCGGCGCAAGACAGGCCTCGGTCTCGGCAATCACCTGAGCCTTGATCTCCCGGTTCTCCGGTACCGCCTCGATAACCAGATCGCACCCGGCCATGTCCGAGGCGCTTCCCGTCGTGTGAATACGGGCCAGCACCTCCGCCTTCTTGTCAGGCGTCAGTCGGCCCTTCTCTACCCTCTCCTGCAACAGTCGGTCGATACGCGCCTTACCTGCCTCCGCCAGTTCCACACTCACATCCTTCAGCACCACCTCCATCCCGGCCAATGCACTCACGTAGGCAATTCCGTGCCCCATCAAGCCTGCACCCAACACCCCCAGCCTCTTCGTTTCCCTGCGCGGCACATCGCGCGGTCGGCTCCGTCCCTTCTTGATCTCATTGAGCTGGAACCAGAACGCCGTAATCATGTTCTTGGCCACGCGGCCCGTAGCAACCTCTGCGAAATAGCGCGACTCGATACGACTCGCCGTCTCGAAGTCCACCTGCGCGCCCTCCACCATGGCACTGAGGATTGCCTCCGGCGCCGGGTAATTGCCAAACGTCTTCTGTCGCAGCATCGCCGGCGCCACCGCCACCATTCCGGCATTCCTCGGATCATTGGGTGATCCACCGGGCAGGAGATAACCCGGCCGATCCCAGGGCTGGGCCGCCTCGTCATGCTCGCGGATCCACGCCCGCGCTCGGGGCAACAACGCCGCCTGATCCTCTACCAGCTCGTCCACCAGGCCCGCCGCCAGCGCCTCGCGCGGGCTCACCTGCTTTCCTTCGATGAGATAGGGATGGGCGTCCTGCAGCCCCAGCATGCGCGTCATGCGTGTCACCCCCCCGCCGCCGGGCAACAACCCCAATGTCACCTCCGGCAAACCAAAGCGCACGCGCTCATCGTCCACCGCGATACGATAATGGCAGGCCAGAGCTACCTCCCAGCCACCGCCCAGCGCCGTCCCGTTGAGCGCCGCCACCACCGGTACTCCCAGCGTCTCCAGTCGCCGCAGCGTCCTCTTCAGCGCTTCCGCCATCGCGAACGCCGCGGCAGCATCTTCCAGCCCCAGCAGCATCTCCAGATCTGCGCCCGCGACAAACGATGACTTCGCCGACGCCAGAACCACCCCTACCGGACGCGGCTCCTCCTCCAGTCGCGTCACCGACTCCTCCAGCGCGCGTGCCAGCGCCTCATCAATGAGATTCACCGACCGTCCCGGCGCATCGAACGTCAGGACCACGATATCATCCTGCGTCCGCTCAAAACGAATCACCATGGCTCAACCTCAGACACGTTCGATAATGGTGGCGATGCCCATCCCGCCGCCCACACAGAGCGTGATCAGGGCCGTCTCCTTGTCGCGGCGTTCCAGTTCATCCAGCGCCGTGCCCAACAGCATCCCGCCGGTCGCGCCCAGCGGGTGTCCCAGGGCGATGGCGCCACCGTTGACATTCACGCGGTCGCAATCCTCCAATCCCATATCTCGCATGAAGCGCAATACCACGGCAGCAAAAGCCTCATTCACCTCGATGAGATCGATGTCATCGAGGCTCATCCCCGCCTTCTCCAATGCCTTCTTCGAGGCCGGTCCCGGCCCCACCAGCATGATCGTCGGATCCGTGCCTACAAGGGCCGAAGCCACCACCCTTGCCCGCGGCCGCAAACCCAGTGACCGCCCCTTCTCTTCACTCCCCACCAGAATCAACGTGGCCCCGTCCACAATACCCGACGAATTGCCGGCCGTGTGTACATGGTCGATGCGCTCCACCTGCGGGTACTTCTGAATGGCCACCGCATCGAACCCCATCTCGCCTAGCGCCGCGAAGGCCGGCTTCAGCGCTGCCAGCCCCTCCAGCGTCGTATCCGGCCGGATATGCTCGTCCTGCTCCAGAATCACCAGCCCGTTTTGATCCCGCACCGGGATCAGCGACCTGAAATATCCTTCCTGGCGGGCGCGAGTCGCCCGTTGTTGCGATTGCAGCGCATAGCGGTCCACGTCCTCGCGGCTAAACCCCTCCAGCGTGGCGATCAGATCCGCGCCGATGCCCTGGGGTACAAAGGACAGATGCATACTCACCCGCGGGTCCTGCGACATGGCGCCCCCATCCGACCCGATAGGCACCCGAGACATCGACTCCACCCCTCCTGCCACCACCAGATCCTCCCAGCCCGAGCGTACCTTCATGGCCGCCAGATTCACCGTCTCCAGCCCCGAGGCACAGAAACGATTGATCTGCATTCCGGGCACATTCACATCCCAACCGGCATATAGCAGGGCCGTGCGCGCGATATCGGCCCCTTGATCACCGATGGGTGTCACACATCCGATCACCACATCATCCACCTCCGACGTGTCCAGCCCGTTTCGCTCTTGCAAAGCTTGAAACAACGTCCTCAGCAGATCCACCGGCTTCACCTCATAAAGCGAACCGGTCTTCTTCCCTCGTCCTCGTGGCGTACGAATGGCATCGAAAATATAGGCTTCGCGTGGCATAGGCTCCGTTCTCGCCTGCATGAAAGAAAGCCGAATCACGGCAACGAAACGACAGACCTCGCCGGCCGTCGTGGGTCCGCATCAACCGGCCCTTTCCATGATACCACAAACCTCCACCGGCACCGACTCCAAAAACTCCCCGTGAACTCATCTCAGCTTACGTCTGAGACCAGCACCAGAGCTTCGCCTTCCGCCACGACCTCATCCCGCGCGTTTGTGCAGACCGTCCTCAGATTCACCAATTGCTTGTCCACGCGAATGCGCACGATCTCCACCGCGGCTCTGAGCTCCTGTTCGGGATAGGCAGCCGCGCGGAAACGCAGGTATTGCTTGAGATAGTTGGTGCCGGGTCCAGGTAGCCGGGTGCCCAGCAGATAACTGAACAGCCCTCCCACCAGTGCCGGTGGCACCCTCCTGCCCTCTTCCCCGTCCCCAGGAGCAATGCCTACGCCGGCCGCCAACTCCCCACGGCCGACCAGCATCTTGTACGCCACCAGGTCTTCAGCAGAGAATACCCGGCGACACGTGGCTCTATCGCCCAGCCGCATACCTTTCAGCCCCCCCGCCGAAGCTTTTGTGCCCCCAACTTCCTGCAACGGCTCAGGCGCGCGATCTGCTCCGGCACCCCCGCTGCTACCGGGCAGACGCAACCGGCTCACCCCTTGCAGCCCCAGACTCCCATCCGGCCGCACCAGCTCCACCCCCACATCTACCAGCCCTTCGGTGGGGCGCCCCACCACCTGTCCTCGCACCACCACCTCCTCATCCACATACACCGGACCGGGGAACATCAGCGTCTGCTCAAACTGGTGCGCGTCTCGACCGAACACCTCCTCCAGCACGGCACCCACCACCGCGTACAGCAGCATGCCATGCGCCACCGTCTTCCCGAACTTCGTCCGGGCCGCAAACGCCGCGTCCACATGAATGGGGTTATCGTCGCCGCTCAATGCCGCGAAGCGGTCGAAATCTTCCTGGCCGAACCGACGGCGGCGCTCAAATACGTACTGCACGGTCTCACCTTCGCTCCCTATCATCAGGGCTGACCGTACTGCTCGCGCAGTACTCGCTTCAGCACCTTGCCCGCTGCCGTGCGCGGCAGGCTGTCTACAAACACCACCGACTTGGGGATCTTATACCGGGCCAGCTTGTCCTGACAGAAATCGATCACCTCCTGCTCCGTCAGCGAATAGCCCTCCTTCACCACGATAATCGCCCGGCCCGTCTCCTGCCACTGAGGATGCGGCACCCCGATGACCGCACATTCCGCCACAGCCGGCATCTGGTAGATCACATTCTCCACCTCCGCCGGGTAGACATTCTCCCCGCCCGAGATGAACATGTCCTTCCAGCGATCTACGATGTAATAGAAACCCTCCTCGTCGTAACGGGCCGCGTCACCCGAATGCAGCCATCCGTCCCGAATCGCCTCCGCCGTGGCCTCGGGCCGGTTCCAGTAGCCCGTGGTTACGTTTCCGCCCCGGATGCAAAGCTCGCCCACCTCGTTGGGCCCCAACACGTTGCCCTCCCGATCCACGATGCGCACATCGGTATGCAACACCGGCTTACCCACCGAACCTGCCTTACGCACCGCGTCGGCCTTGGGGATCATGAAAACGGTCGGGCCAGTCTCCGTCATGCCAAAGCCTTGCTGGATGATCACCCCCCGTGCGGCAAACTCATGCACCAGCGAAGGCGGCAACGCCGAGCCTCCACTGCCCCAACTACGTACACTGGAGACATCGTACCGCTCGAAATCGGCGAACCGGCTCAGGGCCAGATAGATGGAAGGCACCAGCAAAATGACGGTCACCTGCCATTCCTGGATCAGCCGCAACATCTCCGCCGGGTCGAACGCCCGCATCACTACCAGCGTCCCTCCGGCGTGGAAGATCGGCCCGGCATACAGCCCCAAACCGCCGGAATGGAAACAGGGCAGCACGTTTAGATTGATATCGTTGGAAGTGAGGTCGATGGCCTGCCCCATGCCTACGGCGTTGTAGAAGAAATTGCCGTACGTCACCTGCGCGCCTTTTGGTCGGCCTGTGGTGCCCGAAGTATAGAGAATCGCCCAGGTATCGTCGTAGCGCAGAGGAGGCATCTCCACACCGCCGGGATCTCCGGCAGCCACTGCCTGCTCATACGTCCACTCTCCCTCGGACGCTTCTTCTGCCCTCACGATGTAGCTCTCGCAGGCGATCCTGGGCCGCAGCGCCGCAACCTTATCGGCGAACTCCGGCTCATAAATCAGCACCCGCGGCTCGCAATCGTTGATGATGTACTCCAGCTCAGGAACGGCCAGCCGCCAGTTCAGCGTATTCAGGATCGCACCCATCTTGCCACATGCCCACAACACCTCGTAGTAGTCGGAGCTGTTGCCGGCCAGGATCGAGACCCGATCCCCACGGCGGATCCCCAACTTCCGCTGCAAGAAACCGGCCAGGCGGTTGCAACGTTCGTTAAACTGTGCATAGGTTAGCTTCCGGCCTGTCGACGCATCGACTATGGCCAGCTTATCGGGTGTCCGTTCTGCGTGTCGGGCAATCCAGTCGAAGTGGTACATCGTTCACCTGCCGTGCGTGAAGGATTGGAAAGAGCTTACGATTCGGAGACAACCTCGAAGACCAGCGGTGCGGGACCCGGATCTTGGTCACCCCTCGGAAACACCACCCGCACCTGTGAGCCCACCCGTATGGTTTCGGGATGATGGGCATCGACACCGGTAATGAGGGCGCTGATGGTAGGCCCTTCCTCCAGGCGTACCAGCCCGCTGACGTAGGGCCTGTCCTGGTCGTAACCTGCCTCCAGCATGGCCGAAGGCACGATATGCACTACCGTAAACGCGACCAACTCCCCCCTGCCCGACAACTCCTCCCAACGCATGTCCTGTGCAAAACAGCGCCGGCAGAGCGGGCGGGGTGGCAGGTAGAGTTCACCGCAGTTCTGGCAGCGAGAGGCAGCCAGGACGTGGTTCTGAAGGTGGGCCAGATATTCCGCGTGGGTGAAGGAATGGGGGGACATGGGAGCTCTTCTTGGTGAGCGGGAGACTCAAGGAAGTTAGCGTCGTTCGTAGATATGCACCACGCAAGTCTGGCCGGTGCCGCCGACATTGTGACTGAGCGCCAGATCGGGTGTGCCCGAGACCTGCCGGGCGCCGGCTTCCCCGCGTAGCTGGTGCCAGATCTCCACGGCCTGGGCCACGCCCGACGCGCCCACCGGGTGCCCCTTGGCTTTCAGACCACCCGACGTATTGATAGGCCTGGGGCCATTACGGCGGGTCAGACCCTCTTCAGCCGCGATGTAACCCTGCCCTCGCTCGAAAAAGCCCAGATCCTCGCTGGCCAAAATCTCGGCAATGGTAAAACAGTCATGCACCTCGGCCAGCTTCACGTCCGTCGGTTTGATGCCGGCCATCTCATACGCCTGGTGCGAGGCCCGTTCCGCGGCGCGAATCACGGTCGGGTCAGGACGATCGTGCAAAGCCACGTCGCTGGCCTGGCCGCTACCGATGATGTGGATCGGTGCATCCGTAAACTGGCGGGCCAGATCCGCCGCCACCAACAGCACAGCCGCGGCACCATCTGTAATCGGCGAGCAATCGAACAGCCGCAGAGGCCAGGAGATGATGGGATTGGCCTGGTGGTCGTGCAGAAACTCCATCTCATCCCGCCAGGTGGGGACCGGCCGCCCCCTCTTCTCCGCGCCTGCGATCTTCTTCGCCATGATGTCGGCAATGGTGAGGCTGAACTGGGCTTTGGGATTCAGGGCGCCGTTCTCATGGTTCTTGCGCCCAACTGCCATCAGCGATTCGGGTGTGGCGCCGTAGCGGTCCATGTAGGCCGTAGCCATGGCCGCGTAGAAGCCCGGAAATGTGAAGCCGGCGGGGATCTCGTACAGGACATCGCCCGCGGTCGCCAGGGTATCCGTCACCCGCTCGGTGGGCAGATCGCTCATCTTCTCGACCCCACCCACCAGCACGATATCATATAGCCCCGAAGCCACGGCCAGAATCCCCTGACGCAGCGCTACACCCCCGCTGGCGCAGGCATCTTCGACCCGCAGCGCCGGGACAGGCGTGAGCCCCACCCAGTCGGCCATCAGGGGAGCCGTATGCCCCTGGCCTTCGAACAGGTCGCTGCTATAGTTGCCCAGATACATGATCTGGATGTCGCGTGGATCCAGGCCCTTGTCCACCGACTCGCGCATGGCCTGGAATGCCTCCACAAAGAGATCGCGGCTGGCCCGGCCGGGAAAGGTGCCGAAACGGCTCATCCCTGCCCCAACTATGGCAACGCCGCGTCCGAGTTTACGTTCTGTCATCGTCGTTCTCCATAAGCCCGTCGGCGCATGGCGGACATACCTCAGCCGCCAATGAAGGGATGGAAAAGCGCATTGAATGCCTCCGGCTTCTCGATATGAGGGGCATGTGCCGTGTCCGAGATCACGTGCTCGGTGTAGCTCCCGCCCTCTGCGGCATAGCGCTCCAACACGGCACGGGTTTGCCCGACCATCGGTTGTGGCGGAAAGACATCCTCACCCGGCCAGCCGGGCACATAGCCCAGCTTGCCCAGGGTGCCGAAATCAAACATCGAATTGTCCGACACGATCATGTCATCACTACCACGAATCCACAAGACGGGGGGTTTGGACGGAACTGCACAGAATGCTTCCGCGTCGCCCAGTACATACTTGGGGCTGCCCGCGTTAATGGGACCCCAACGACCGGGTGCCATATTGGGCCAGTTCGGCGACGGCGTGAAGTCGCCCGGGTACCGGTCCTCGCCCGTCCGCTCCTGCAGGGCGGCCGTCAGGAAATCCTCCTCTCGGGCCGCGCGGAATGGGGGCTTGTAATAGAAGCTGTTGATCACATTGCGCGGGGAGTTGGCATCGTCGGCGCTGCGATCCTGGGCCACAATGCGCTTTACGAATTCGGGATTCACCACGCCCCCACCCGAGCCGGCGTAGTCGTCATAGCATGGCGTACCCTGCAGATCCTTGGTCCCGCCAAAACCGTATGGCGATACCGGATTGACCAAGGTCAGCGAGAGAACCGATTCGGGATGATCGATGAGAAAGCGGTAGAGCACCCCACCCCCTAGCGACCACCCCACCAGATGCGCCCGCTCAATACCCATGGCCTGGAATAGCGCAAACAGGTCGTCGGTCCAGTCGCGATAGCCGCGGGTGGCGTCGATCAACTTGTCCTCGCTCCACCCGTAGCCTCGTAGGTCGGGCGCGATGCCGCGGAAACCGCCCGGCAGCGCCAGCATGATCTCCTCCCAAAAGGTACTGGCCGAGAAGTTGCCGTGAACGAAGACCACCGGCGTGCCGCCCTCGGGTCCACAGGTCAGCACATGCGTGCGCAGTCGGGGTGTATCCACAAAGCTCGATTCAATACCGGGAAGCGTGGGGATGGGGCTCATTACACGTGTCTCCTATCACTGAGCTGGGGTGGATGAGCCGGCACCGGCATCCTCAACAAACATTTTTCTGAGCTCGCGCTTGAGGATCTTGCCCATACCGGAGAGAGGAAGTGAATCCATAAAGACAACGCTTCTGGGAACCTTATAGCGGGCGAGATGCTCCTGCATGAAGCCGATAAGCTCCTCCTCGCTGGCCTGGCTGCCGGGCTTGAGCACCACGCAGGCCTTGCCCACCTCGCCCCAGCGCTCATCGGGAACGCCGATGACCGCGCACATGTGCACGGCCGGGTGGCGATAGAGCACATTCTCGATCTCTGCCGGGTATACGTTCTCGCCACCCGAAATGAACATGTCCTTCTTGCGGTCCAGCACGTAGAAGTATCCCTCTTCGTCGTAGCGCACGATATCACCTGTGTGGAACCAGCCTTCCTCGTCGATAACGGCGGCGCTGGCTTCCGGGTTGTTCCAGTAGCCCGAGCAGCGGCTGGGCCCCTTCAGCACCAGCTCCCCCGGCTGGTCGGGGCCGAGAGGTCGGTTGTTGTCATCGACCACACGCGCGTCGATGAAGAAATTCGGCCGGCCAATACTGCCCGCCTTGCGCAGGGCGTCTTCAGGTGCCAGCGCAAAAAGACCCGGCCCGAATTCCGTCATACCGAATCCCTGCTTGAAACGCACACCCTTCTCCCGGATGTACTTCTCGATCAGAGGCACCGGTAGAGGCGCACCACCACTGGTGCAGAAGCGCAGGCTGCTCAGATCGGCCTGCTCGAAATTGGGCGCCTCTGCTATCATCTGATACATGGTGGGCACCCCGGCGAACACCGTCACCCCTTCCCGTTCGATCAGCTCCAGCACCTGACGGGGATCAAACTGCCGCACCAGGATGCAGGTATTGCCGAAAACCACTTGCGCCGAGGTGTAGGTAAAGAGGCCGCCGGTATGAAACAGGGGAAACACGTTGAGGTAGATGTCGTCATGCCGCAGATCGTGGATCACGGTATTCATCACATTCCACACGATCATGCGATGGCTGATCATGGCCCCCTTGGGCAGGCCGGTTGTGCCCCCTGTAAACAGCAGGCAGGCGATATCTTCCGCCTCCAACGATTCACAGGCAACCGGTGTTTCGGGCGCAAGCTCGAGGATGGACGCGTAGGAGAGAGAATCCGCGATGCCCTGACCATCGAGATGGACATAGTGCTGCAGCGGATGCCCGGTCCCGGCCAGTGCGCTGCGGATCTGGGCCACGTTTTCGCCGAAATCGCCCGAATAGAGCAGAACTTTGGGCTCGGTCTGCTGCAATAGACCCAGGACCTCGCGCCAATGGAGTCGCCAGTTCAGGGGTGTGTGGATGGCACCCAGCTTGCTACAAGCGTGAAAGAGATCCAGGTGTTCGATGCCGTCGCGGGCCAAGATCGCGGCTCGGTCACCTTTCTCCACCCCCGCGTGGCGGCGCAACCAGTTGGCCAGGCGGTTCACCCGGCGGTTCCACTGGCGATAGGTGAGTCGCAATTCCGGTGTCTTGCCGACATCGACTACAGCGAGCCTGTCCGGGCTGTAGAGCTCGCGTCGGCCGAGATAGTCGCCGATATACATGGCCGTGAAAAACAACAGCGAAGCGGTGGAAATCGTTGTCCGTTGACAACCCCAAGTATAGCAGAACTGGGTTACAGGACGATTACAGGCGTTGGGTCGATCGGGTGCAAGGCGGAACCCGGCGCAGGGTGCGTTGCAAAATAGGGCAGCCGGTGCGCTAGGCTGGTAGGGTCCCCCCTGCTAAGGGCGTGCGGGGGAGCGCCCCCGCACCGCGGCACCGGCCAACGAGACAGGCGGCCGAGGTTTCAGCTTCTCGGGCCGGGCTGCATGTGGGACAGGCTTTCCAGCCCGTCCGCATACCTGAACACACGGCACGACACGGCAGGCCGAAGCGCTGGGGAGGGGCAGGTTGGGTGTGGCGGCGACGTTTGCGGGGGGCGCCGCCCGCGAGCTGCCCCCAAATTGAGACACGCCCCCCTCCTTCTGCCACCAACAGATTTTAGAACCGAGTCACGATTTCCGTTCCTGTCCCTGCGCGAAATGTCCATGGTAT
>RFJM01000492.1 GCA_003694905.1 Caldilineae bacterium | reverse complement strand
TGCTCACCGGCCGCATGACCCGCATGTGGGGTGAAGCCACGGTGATCAAGATCGCATTCGCCGGTAGCGCAGTCGGGTTTCTGCTCATGCTGCTGCCCGGACACATGGCAGGGGTGATCATCACCACGGGTCTTTTCATGGTGTTCAACGCGCTTCTGCGACCGGCCGTTTCCTCGCTGATCTCGATACGTGCTAGCGGCGGTCAGGGGGTAGCGATGGGTCTGAACAATTCTTTCATGAGTCTGGGCCGGATTGTCGGTCCGGTGTGGGCGGGTGCGCTATTTGACACCGACCTGCATTTTCCCTATGTTAGTGGTGCCATCATCATGCTCGTCGGTTTCGTGGCCTGTCTCATCTGGTTGCACGGCGAGCATCCTGCCGCGGAATCGCCGGCGTAGAATATTCCTGCTCTTTGGACGGAGTGATATCTGTATGCCATGACACGCAAACTCCTGGTAGCCACGCACAACCCCGGAAAGGTCAAGGAGTATCGGCAGATTCTGGCGGACCTGCCGGTAGAGGTGACCTGGCTGGATGAAGAAGGCATCACGCTGGAAGTTCCCGAGACGGGAGCGAGTTTCGAGGAGAATGCCATTCTCAAGGCTGAGACCTATGCCCGGCTGAGCGGGCTGCTGACCTGGGCCGACGACAGCGGCCTGGAAGTAGACGCGCTGGGCGGTTGGCCTGGTGTGGCATCGGCACGTCACGCGGGCGCGCAGGCCAGCGACATGGACCGGGTCCAGATCTTGCTGCAACGCATGGCCGACGTGCCGGACGAAAAGCGCACTGCCGTATTCCGTTGCGTCGTGGCAGTGGCCGCGCCAGGTGACGGTGCCATCTTCACCGCCAGCGGGAGCAGCGCCGGCGTCATCGCCCGCAAGCCGAGTGGCTCCCATGGTTTTGGCTACGATCCGGTGTTTTTCGTGCCCAAGTACGGCAAAACCTATGCCGAACTCACCCCCGAACAAAAGCACGCGCTCAGCCATCGGGGTCGGGCTGCACGCCGCGCGCGCGTTTTGCTGAAACGCTATCTGGAGCAACTGGAGGGATAGGGCCGACTCCGGCTACTGCCACAGTTTATCAGTCAGGAGTGCTGCAGAGCAGTCCCGTTTCCCGGTCGGGCCACGGATGTAGCCGGTGGAACAGGTGGCCATGAGTGCCTGTCCCGTTGCGCTTGCACGAGCCCCCATCTTCAACGACAATACGGCAGCCTATCTGGCTCCTCACTTTCCCTCGACCGACTATGACCGGATCGTATAAAGCTGCCGGCGTGGATCTCGACGCCGGAGATCGGACCATCGAACTGATCAGACGGGCTGTTGCCTCCACCTACGGCCCTGCAGTGCTGGCGGGGATCGGTGCGTTTGGAGGATTGTTCGAGGCCGCCGCGCTGCGTGCCCACGATGACACCGTGCTCGTGGCCAGTACTGACGGGGTGGGGACGAAAACGCTATTGGCCGCGCAACTGGGCTTGTGGCGCGGTATCGGCCACGACATCGTGAACCACTGCGTCAACGACATCCTGGTCCAGGGGGCGCGCCCCCTGTTCTTTCTGGACTACATTGCGGCGGCGCGGCTGGACCCGCAGACCATCGCGGAGGTGGTAACCGGAATCGCCGAGGCCTGCCGGGCAGTGGGGGCGGCGCTGCTGGGCGGGGAGACGGCCGAGATGCCGGGGGTCTATCGGCCGGGGGCTTTCGATCTGGTGGGCACCATCGTGGGTGTGGTCCGGCGTTCCCAGATCATCGACGGGAGCCGGATTCGGGAAGGTGACGCCATCATCGGCCTGGCCTCGTCGGGCCTGCACACCAACGGCTACTCGCTGGCGCGCGCAGTGTTCGAGAAATGGGATCTGCGCGCCAGGCCGGCGGGCCTGGAACAGACGCTGGGCGAGGCGCTCCTCGCGCCACATACCTGCTATCTCGAACCGATTCGGACACTACAGCAGGCCCGGATCGACATCCACGGCCTGGCACATATCACCGGTGGCGGTATCCCCGGCAATCTGCCCCGCATCCTGCCACCGCAGCTAGGTGCCGAGATCGAATGGGGTAGCTGGCCTGTGCCCGCTCTGTTTGGCCTCCTCCGCCGCGCGGGTCAGATCTCGGGCGACGAGATGTTCCGCGTCTTCAACATGGGTCTGGGCATGCTCGTTGTGCTACCTGCCGAAGAATGCGGTCGGGCGCTGGCGCTGCTGGGGGATGGCGCCTATCGCGTCGGAAGAGTCGTGAGACGGCAGGAGGGAGAGGAGCCCGTTGCCATTCGCTAGGCCGTGTCGTCCTGCGGCTGTGACGATGCTCTCTCCTCGACCGCGCTCAGGCGCGCTTCCAACTCGCTCAGGCGGTCTCCCTGTGCGACAATGAGCTCCGCCAGAAAGCCGACCAGGAAGAGCAGCAAACCGGCCAGGGCCAACACCAGGGCCGTCCAGAAAATCGGCCGCTTCTGGGTGTGGTCCTGGAAGAACCAGAGATAGGCCAGGAAGAGAAAGGTAAGCGCTGAAATGAGGAGACTGGCCAGCCCCAGCCCGCCGAAGAATCGCATGGGCGCCTGACTGAATGTGAGCAGGAAGCGGATGACCAGAACGTCGAGAAAAGAGATGGGAATGCGGGAGAAGCCGAAGTGTGAGCGTCCGGCGTGTCGCGGATACCAGTTGGTAGGGACTTCGGTGACACGGAAGCCCCGGTCGGCAGCAATGTGAAGGATGAAGCGGTGCCAGTCCGAGCGCAAAGGCGGCAGGCTCTCGATCACCTCCCGCCGAAAGCCCTTGATCCAGTTGGCGTCGTGCACATCCACTGCGAACAGCCGGCGCGTGACGGCATTGTAGATGGCGGAGGAAAACTGCTTGCCGTCCGCCCGCCCCTGTCTCCAGCCGGCCACAACATCATATCCCTCGCACAGTTTTCGATACAGCTTGGGGATGTCTTCGGCCGGATTCGATTCCAGATCTGCCGGCAAGAAGAGCACATATTCTCCTCTGGCCGCACGAAAGCCGTGGTGCAATGCAGCGGTGAGGCCCTGGTTGCGGCGATGCCGCAACAGCCGCAACCAGGGATATCGTTCTTGCAGCGCCAGGGCCTGGTCCGCGGTGCCATCGGTGCTGCCGTCATCGACCAGGATCAGCTCACCCGGCACGGCCAGTGCACGAAACGCCTCTTCCGTACGTGCCAGCAACGCCGGAATATTGGCCGCCTCGTTATAGGCGGGGATGAGCACCGTGATCAGAGGTGCGTCGGTTGCCGTCGGCATGGTGGTGGGACTGCGAGAAGAAGCCATGGGCGCGACAGAGGAGGAGAGGGGCACCATTACGCCACAGCAGTCTGTTCCAGCGCGGCCTGGATGGCAGCAACGACTTCATCCTGTTGCTCATCGCTCAGTTCGGCATACATGGGCAGCGAGATGACTTCGCGCGCCATCCGCTCCGCCACCGGAAAACTACCCTCCTCCAGTTCCAGGAAGCGGTAGGCAGGCTGAAGATGCAGGGGGATGGGATAGTGGACGCCTGCACCGATCCCGGCTTCTTTCAGGGCCTGTAGCACGCGGTCGCGATCGGGCACGCGCACCACATAGCAGTGATAGACGGGTGTCGTGTCGGGCAGGTGTTCCGGGGTGACGACCGGCATATCGGCCAACAGCCGGGCGTAACGGGCCGCGCGGTCGCGTCGCCCTTCATTCCATTCATCCAGGTGGGGTAACTTGGCCGACAGGATGGCCGCCTGCATGCCGTCCAGGCGGTGCCCGTACCCCAACTCGCCGTGTTCGTACTTGTTGATACGACCGTGATCGCGCAGCCGGCGCACGCGATCGGCCAATTCGTCGTCATCGGTGACGACGGCACCACCATCGCCGTAGCAGCCCAGGTTCTTGCTGGGATAGAAAGAGAAGCAGGCTGCGTGACCCAGGCTGCCGGCGCGGCGGCCCCTATACAGACTCCCATGTGCCTGTGCCGCGTCCTCGATGACCAGCAGATCGTGCCTGCGGGCGATTTCGTTGATCTCCTCCATGGCCGCGGGCTGCCCATACAGGTGCACAGGCATGATAGCCCGCGTGTGAGGGGTGATGGCCGCCTCGATCCGGGCGGGATCGATGTTGTAGGTGACGGGATCGATATCCACGAAGACGGGGCGGGCCCCGACCTGGGAAATGGCCTCGCCCGTGGCAAAGAAGGTGAAGGGGGTGGTGATCACTTCATCGCCGGGACCGATACCATAGCCCAGCAGGGTGAGAAAGAGGGCTCCGGTACCGCTGGATACACCAACGGCATGCCTGACGCCACAGTAGTCGGCGAAGGCTTCCTCGAAGGCGGCGACTTCCCGGCCCATGATGAAGGCAGTGTTGTCGATGACCCGCCGAATGGCGGCATCGATTTCGTCTTGAATGCTGTGGTATTGTGCTTTGAGGTCGACAAGTGGAATGGTCATGATGGTCGCTAACAGATAGAGGTGGGATTTGGGGAATGGGGTAGAGCAAGAACGGGGCCGGAGCGGAACCCAGGCGCCGGCTTGCCGGCAGGCTAAGCAAAAAAATGCTGCTCCGCCGGAGCAGCATCTCGCAACGAGGTAAGGGGAACCGCACGCTGTTATTCGTGCAGGGCATCCAGGCGCTGCTCGAGCTCTCGGATCTTGTCTTTGTGAAATTCGATCTCGTGCTGCAAATGTGCGGGCGGATACACGCCGTAGGTGGACGCTTCGGTCTCCAGCCGTGCCAGGTTGGTGCGATAGTTCTGGAGTTGCTGCGTCCAGTAGCGTTCCTCTTCGGCGCGGCTGAGGGTGGCAACCTCTCTCGCCGAGTCGTCGGAGACCTCTGCTTCGGCCTGCGCCAGCTCATCGGCATGGCTGTGCAGCCACTGCTCGAAAAAGCGATTGCCGATGAGCACTTGACGGCCGTCATCGGCCTGACGAGTATACCCCAAGCGATTCAAGGCGTAAAGATATCTGTGCACCTCGGATTCAACTGTCTCCAGAGCCTTGGCCAGGCCCGCTGCATCCCCGATGTCCGCTTCCAGCAGATGCAGCAAGATCTTCTGCTCGGTGGGAGAGAGATGGGCGTACGTGTGCTCGAAGAGCGCCTCCAGCATACTGTCGGGAGCCAGATCATTTTCGGTGGGCATGCGCAAGCTGTGGTCGTCCTGATAAAGACGATAACATAGCCATTGCAGGAGATAGGGATGATTGCTGGTGTACTCCTGGATGGCCGCCACCACTTCGTCAGCGGCATCGACGGGCTTTTCCGACTGGCTCTGTCGGATCAGGGCCGCACTCTCGGCCGGATTGAGGCCGTCCAGATAGTAGGGCGCAAAGCCATGGAGGAAAGAGGAGGTCAGCCAGTCGCGGCAGACGTCGTTCATACGGGCCATAGACTTGGTAGAAGAGAGGACGACGCGCAGATTGGACGGGCGCTGTAGAGCAGCCCGCAGGCGCTGTACTGCGGGCGCGTCCTGTTCGGCGATGGGGATGAGCGCTTCCGGCTCATCGACCAGCAGGAGGACACGCACGTTGTGTGCTTCGGCCGCGCGGCATATTTCCCGCAACAGCTCCCGTGTATCGGCTCCTTTTAGCGTTTCGACGGCCACGTCAAGATCGGCAAAGCGCTCCCGCTCGTCCTCAACGGCATAGTATAATTCGGCATTGAGGTCGGCTTCGCTGCTGCAGCCCTGGAGATCCCAGTACACGGGCGCGTACTCCGACCCGGCCTCGATAGCCAGTTGCCGTAGTAGCGAGGTCTTGCCAACCCGGCGAGTGCCGATCACCCACAGGTAATCGTTGACACCCTTGAGCAGATTGCGACGAAGTTCCAGGTGGCCGTAGAAATTGGGACCGGAAACCCAGCCACCTACAACATAGGGATTGCGAACCTCTTGTTTCGACATGATGACACGACTACTGACAGGGGAAAG
>RFJM01000065.1 GCA_003694905.1 Caldilineae bacterium | reverse complement strand
GTATCAACCTGGTCGGTGTGCTGTCGATCCTTGGTACGTTGCCTACAGGTCAGGTCCTCTAGGCCTGCGGCCGGAGGACGTCCTACGCCGGCCTACCGTCGGTGCAGGCCGGAATCGCCGGTCCGTTATATGCGGTCTCGCCCTTCAGCCTGCCAGTAGGCCTGCAGGCGGCGCCGAAATGCCCGCGCCGGTTCCGCGTAGATGCGTTCGCCCAGGGCATGGGCCAGCTGGCGCAGTTCCTCGCGATACGCGTCCATGAGCGGCAGCAGGTGGGCCACCGGTAGCCCCTCGCCGTCGAGTTCACCGCGGAAGGCATCTTGCAGGTCGGCCAAATCGTGCTCGAAGCCGAGTGTCCCGGCCAGTCGGTCCAGTTCGCCGTAGAGCGCCTGCATAGGCCTCGGCCAGATCGGCGCCAGCACGCGCACCTGATCCCTCAGATATTTCACCCGCTTGCGCCATTCATGGTAGTTGGTGGTTGCGGGCTCGCGCTCTGCCCGGTGCATGGCCCGCCACCCCCGGCGATAGACACGCTGGATCCCTTTCCCCATATAACTGAAGTCGTCACAACGCACCGGCAGGGAGTTCAGTCGCGCACGGGCATCGGCAATGATCCCGGCAGCCTCTGCCATCACACCGCTTGCTTCCAGCTCTGCCAGCGCTGCGGCATGGCGCTCTTCCAGCAGCCGGCGAATAGCCGCGGCATCTGCATCCGCTACGGCCTCGGGATAGCGCTCCCGCACTTTGTCGAACGTCTCCGTCATCACGGCACTGATCCGGATGCGCGAGAGCATGCGTGCCACATCCCGATAGACGCCGTTTTCGCGGGCATACACATCGGCGCCGATCTCATCGCGGACCAGCCGCAGCAGCGAGCGCGTGCGCTTCATGGCCTTGCGCGCCTCGTGTATGGCGTCATCACGATCGACGTCAGGTGTGGTCAGAAGCCAATGGACAAGCCCGGCCTGCTCCTGCGTCATGCGAAGAATTCCCTCGGCCGCGGTTTCTCCGGGCCGGAAGCTCATTTCCGTGGGGGGCGGGACCGGCCTGGCATCCCTGCCCGCGCGTACGACTTGGGTGTCAGACATGGACATCCATCTGCTTTGGTTGAGAAGAACCGCGAAGGAGCCGCAGACCCCGTTCGAACTTGGAAGAATGGGCAGGTTGCAGTCCACCCAGAGTAGCAAGATGACTCTGGATGATGCGCAGGTCCTCTTCACGGCCGGCCTCCAGCAGCTCGACTTCCAGCTCCCAGGCGCGGTGCTCACTCTGGGGCAGCACCCACGTGACTTCATCGATGCTCACACAGGCCACGCGGCGTTGGTCCGCGGCTATCAACGGCGCGGTGTGCCGGATCTGCCTGATGCTGAAGAGCTCTACCGGTGTCTCGTGGTCGAGGATCTCCAGGGCGAGTTGCCGCGCCAGGCCTTCGGGCCAGACATCGGGCCGGGTGGGATGATCGGTTTGGGCGCGTAGCTCCGCGCGCTGATGCCGGGCACCGGCGGTCCGTCCCAGGCTCTTCAACTGCACGCAACCGCCCGTGTCATCCTGCCGGTAGCGAAAGGCATACTGAGCGATGAAGAAACGCTGGGAGGGTGTGTCGAGGTAGGTATCGATGATCTCGTCCGTTGAGAATTCACCGACCCGGTAGGGACCCACCTCTCGCAGCGATAGCAACTGTCTAACGAGCGCCTCTTCGCGCACCTGATACTTGAGTTCGATTTCAATGATTGTCGATGTTTGCATAGCAAAATGATACCGGCAAGGCCGGAGGATTGGTGCGCGACGAATCGTCTCACACCACCCTATTGTAGCATAGAAGGCGTAGAGAACGAGAAGCGGTCATCCCGCGGGGTGCGTTGTAAGGTGGAGGCAGCCTGAAGGGCAGGCTTTCCGGCCTGTCGCCCGGCGCGGGTGACAGAGGGCCGCCTGGGGAGATGAAACGATGATCCGTGTTATGTGCTCGGCCCTGGCCGTAGCTACGGCGAATCCGTGATTCGCCCGCGCAAGAGCGGCCTCTACCCTTCGCGGGAAATCGGCCCGGCTCGTGCCCTTACCCTGCTAGCCGCCCTCGATCCCGGCCAGGAACTCGGCCAGTAGGTCCTCCAGGGTGGGTTGACCGATGGGCTGCAACTCGTAGCGCACCCGTTGGGTCGGCTGTCGGATGGTGATGACGCGATTCAGGTCGATGGGCGTGCCCAGAAGGACCATGTCACACGGTGTGCGGGCGATGGTCTCCTCGAGATCGCGCAGTTGCTCATCGCCATAGCCCATGGCGGGCAAGACAGGGCCTGTGGTCGGATAGCGGGCGAAGGTGTCGGCTATCGAACGCACGGCATAGGGACGGGGATCCACGATCTCGGCGGCGCCGAAGCGTCTGGCCGCCACCACGCCGGCGCCATAGCTCATCTCCCCGTGCGTCAGGGTAGGCCCATCCTCCACGACCAATACCCGCTTGCCCCGAATGCTCCGCGGCTCCTCCACAAAAATGGGTGAGGCAGCTTCCACGATGACGGCCTCAGGATTCAAGGCTCTTATATTGCTGCGCACCGCAGCGATGTCCTCCAGGTCGGCTGTATCGATCTTGTTGATGATGGCGATCTGGGCCATGCGTACGTTCGCCTCTCCCGGCCAGTAGCGTGTCTCATGTCCCGCCCGATGCGGGTCCACTACCACGACCTGTAGGTCCGGCCTGTAGAAGGGGAGGTCGTTGTTCCCGCCATCCCAGAGTATCACTTCTGCTTCTGCTTCAGCCTGTCGCAAGATACGCTCGTAATCCACGCCCGCATACACCACGATGCCGCGGTCCAGATGAGGCTCGTACTCCTCCCGCTCTTCGATGGTGCAATGATGGCGGTCCAGATCCTCATAGCCGGCAAAGCGTTGCACGGCCTGCTCGACCAGATTGCCGTAGGGCATGGGATGGCGCACCACGACCACCCGTTTCCCCGCGGCCTGTAGGAGGTCGGCCACATAGCGGGTTGTCTGGCTCTTGCCGCTGCCGGTGCGGGCGGCGGTGATGGCGACAACCGGTTTTCTGCTCCCGAGCATGGTCGCCTTCCCGCCCAGCAGGCGATAGCTCGCGCCCGCGGCCACGCTGCGCGCGGCCAGATGCATGACATGCTCGTGCGAAACATCGCTGTACGCGAAGACGACCTCGTCGATGTCTTGCTCCCGGACGATGCTCTCCAGCTCCGCCTCGGGCAGGATGGGGATGCCCTCAGGATACAAGGCGCCGGCCAGTTCGGGCGGATATAACCGGCCTTCGATGTTGGGGATCTGCGTGGCCGTAAACGCGACCACTTCGTAGGCTTCGTTGTCCCGAAAGCATGTGTTGAAGTTGTGGAAATCCCTTCCCGCAGCACCCAGAATGAGTACTCGTTGTCGCTTCATCGTTGAAGTCACTCCATTGTGAGGGTATTGAACAGGCGTGGGGTCGCGCCTGGCCGGGGGCGAAGATTGAGGAGAAGAGAGGGGGCCGCCACCGAGCCGGGCCGCCGCATCAGGCATCAGAGCCGGTGCCAGTATCCTCTTTTGGCGATGGGGTTCCACTGCCCGGTACCTGCCGCGAGCGGTAGGTGAAGCTGGCCATGACAATGCCCAGCACGTACAACGCCAGCAGTGGCACCATCACGACGGACATGGTAAAGGGATCGGGGGTAGGGGTTATCACCGCGGCCAGAACCGCGATCAGCACGATGGCATACCGCCACGTGCTGCGCAGCTGCGCGGGCGTGACCACGCCAAAACGGGCCAGGAGGGCGATAATCAACGGGGTCTCGAAGGCAATGCCTACCCACAGCACGAAATTGGCCACAAAGGACATATAGTAGCCAACGGAATACTCTGCCTTGAACAGGTCGGTGAGAAACGTCTGCAGGTAGCGCAGGGTGAAGGGGAGAACGACCAGCGAGGAAAAGGCGACCCCCGCCGCAAACAGCACGCCCGCCAGCGGCATGATCATGTAAAGACCGCGGCGCTCCCGCTCGGTGAGGCCCGGCACAATGAAGGCGACGATCTGATAAACGATGAAGGGAGCCGCCAAGATCCCCCCCAGGATCAGCGACGCCTTGAAGTAGGTGATGATGTTTTCGGTCGGTTTGAGAAGCTGGAGCTGAGTGGTACCCTGCAGGGGAGAAATCAGGATCTCGAGGAAGGGCTTGGCCAGGAAAAAGGCCAGGAACATGCCCACCAGCAGGGCAATCGCCGATTTGATGAGCCGGTCACGCAGCTCTTTGAGGTGTTCAATGATGGGAGCACGGGTGGCGTCCAGGTCGCTTTCGCTCACAGGCAAACCTACTCAGCGGGCTCGGGGGTAGAATCGGATTCGGTGTCGGCGGTGGTATCGGTGGCAGGAGCCGTGGAAGTAGGCTCGTCTTGGTTGGAGGCAGTGCTGGCGGTCATGGCCGCGGCGATCTGGGCCATGGGATTCTCGGGTTTCGGCTGCTGCTCCCGAGGTGGGGCAATGGTGTTGGGGGATGCCTCGCGTTGCTGCGCACCGGGCGGCGGAGTGACCGCGCCCTCGACATCCAGCAGCTCGCCCAATTGTTTCATCGGGTTCACATCGTTGGCCAGATTCTGCAGTTCGCGAATAGGACGCAGCTCCTCCGAGAACTGGTTTGTCAGCTCGTTGGTGATCAACCGCAGCTGGTAAACCAGCTCACCGAGCTGTCGCAATACCTTGGGCAGGCGCTCCGGACCGATAAAGATGAGTGCTAGCAAGGCGATGAAGAGAATCTCGCCGAGGCCGATGTTGAACATGGTTAACCTGAGGATGCGGGCAGGTCGATCATTTGTTTGAGATCGACCTGGCTGCGGGTAGCCGCTCCCAAGACGCCGTTGACGAAGCGAGGGCTGGAGTCGGAGCCGAATGCTTTGGCCAGTTCGACGGCTTCATTGATCGCGACCTTGACGGGCGTCTGGCCGATGAGCATTTCCCACAGAGCCAGACGCAGGATGTTGCGATCGATGACGGCTAGTTGCGAGACCGGCCATTCCGGTGCGAACCTGGCAATGATCTTGTCCAGGCCCTGCTGGTATGTTACCACACCGTGCACGATCTCACGGGCAAAGTCGGCCACGCTTTTCGCCAGGGGCGGCTCTTCCTCCTGCAGACGCGTCTCGATGACCACCCCCGGCGGATGGCGGGCGACATCGATCTCAAAGAGGGCCTGCAAGGCGATTCTGCGAGCGCGGTGACGTGGCTTCATACTCAGTCGCTCTCAGAGGCCGGAAAGGAGACGTTATCGACATAGACATCGACGCCTGCCACCTCCAGACCGATGATATGCTCAATGGCTCGAGCGATCTCGGTCTGCAAAGTCTGGGCAAGTTCGAACATGTTGGCGGTGGGATCGGCGTTGATATGGACTGTAGCGAACACTTTGCCTTCCGCGAGCACGGCCTCGACTCCCGGCGCCACGGCGCGACGCCCCTTGTGTTTGCTGCGCCGGGGGATACGGGCGCTCAGGCCCTTCACCCCGTCGGCGCTCAGCGCCGTCTGCCTGACGATGGTGGTGAGCACCTGCGGGGCGATGGTGACACGGCCCAAGGGTTCGCGGCGTTCGCTCATAGCGCTACAAGACCATGCCTCCGTCTACAGCTATCACCTGGCCGGTGATGAAGCCGGCAGCATCAGAAGCCAGGAAAACGGCCAGCGCGGCCACGTCGTCGGCGGTGCCCAGACGCCGCATCGAGGTCATCTCGATGATGCGGTCCTGGATCTCGTCGATCAGTTCTGCGGTGAGATCGGTGCGCACGAAGCCGGGCGCAATGGCATTCACCGTGATCCCCCGGGGCCCGATCTCCTTGGCCAGGCTCTTGGTCAGGCCGATCATCCCTGCCTTCGAAGCCGCGTAGTTGGTCTGGCCCGCGTTGCCGCTGATGCCGGCGACACTGGTGATATTGATGATCCGGCCGCTGCGTTGTCGCATCATGATGCGGGCAGCAGCGCGACTGCAATTCCAGGCGCTCTTCAGATTCGTGTTGAGCACCAGATCCCAGTCCTCCTCTTTCATCATCATGATGACGTTGTCGCGAGTGGTACCGGCATTGTTTACCAGGATGTCGAGTCGTCCGAAGTCCTTCTTGATCTGCTTTATCATTTGCTCGGAGGCTTTGAAGTCACTGACATCGCACTGCATGGCCACGGCATTGCCGCCCTGCGAGGTGATATCGGCTACCACCTGTTCGGCCGCCTCCTGATTGCTGTGATAGTTGACCACGACGGTGGCGCCGGCGGCAGCCATATGCCTGGCAATGGCAGCGCCGATGCCGCGGGATGCTCCGGTAACAAGGGCTACTTTGTCTGCAAGGGTTGTCATCATGGATTCTCGGCAGGGGAGTGGATGGGATACGAATTCAGGTGCCGGCACAAGGCCTGTGCATAGATATACGTCAGGTGTTCGACGCCTGTCAAGCCAGTTGCGCGGCCAACGCCTCGACGTCCTCCCACGTCGCTACGCTGGGGATGCGGCGGAACCGGCGGTCGATGCGCTTCATGAGGCCGGCCAGGACGCCGCCGGGCCCGAACTCGATGAAGGAGTCGTGACCGTTTTCGATCAGACCCTGCATCGAACGGGTCCATTGGACCGGGCTCTGCAACTGGCCCACCAGTTCATCGCGGATGGCTTCGGGTGTGCTGAGGGGTTGGG
>RFJM01000491.1 GCA_003694905.1 Caldilineae bacterium | reverse complement strand
CTGCAACCACTCCAGCGCGGCGTCGTACTCCCCACGGGCGTAGTGGATCCCCCCGATGTTGTTGTACACCGTGGCCAGCGTCGCCCGGTCGCCGATTTCTTCCAGCACCGGCGCAGCCCCTCGGCGACGGTATTGGTGATCAGGTACTCCCGGGCATAGAACGCCTTGCACCTCCTCGTCGTTGATCTCGCCCCCCTTGGCCACCAAGGGCGATTTGGTGGGCGGGATGGCAATCACGTCACAGACGTGTAGGGTCATAATCATTCTTCCTTGCCAACCGAACTCATACTCCGGGACCATCAAAAGGACCATCACTAGTGATCGGTGTGTGAGGACAGCTTAGCCTTAACTCTCTGTATAGCGATGGCAGGCCTCTCAAATATGCAAGGTAAGCAACCGATATCTTTGAAGATCCTCCAGCTTTGTTCATAGAACATCAAGGATTCATTCAGTTTACCCAGATGCTCTAACGCTTGCCCTTTTAAATACAGGGCTTCCGCGAGATGTTTGCGCTCCAGCGACGCTTTTCGATACCGTATCACATCATCAACCAAACTATTTGCTGCCTCATAACGACCTAGTCCAAGATACACATCAACTATGCCTTGCAGAGCGTTCATTTCTCCTCGAACGTATCCAATCGAATACAAAGATTGCCGAAAAAGGTTCATGGCTTCTTCAGCCTCCCCCTCCCGAAGACTAATTTGCGCCAATACTCTCAATGCATATGCCATACCACCTTCCTGCCCAAGACATTGAAACTGGCGCGCGCTTCTCAATGCCAGCCGCCTCGCTAGCCTGACTTTGCCTATTGCCAATGCGACTTCTGCACATCTCAGCCAACTAAACGCCCAGCCCCCCGACCTCGTGACTGGCGGTAAGCTCAACTCAGACCGAAAGCAACTTAGCGCTTGCTCAAAATCGCCTTGCTCAGCATAAACTCTACCCATAAAGTGTAGTGCGCCCGCCATTAGACCGAGTTCTCCTATCTGCTCGGCCAAAGCCTTGCATTGTTTGAGGTGATAAAGGGATCTGGCAAATTCGCTAATATACATACATGTCCATCCTATCCTAAGATGTGCTTCGCTCAACAACCTAATATCACGTGTTTGTTCGGCAAGCGTAAGCGCTACGTGGGCCCAATGCAGCGCCTGTTGGTAGGCACTTTGATTCGTATACATCTGTGCTAGCCTATTGATAAACTGAATTTGCCCTATTTTATTTCCTTTTCGCGCACATGCGTGCCGTGCACTCTCTAGCATAGGAATAAGGTCAGCCCAGTAACCAGCCTTTTCCAGAGCAGATGTCACGTTTGAAACAAGTGCGATAAGACTGTCTTCGAAGCCGGCTCCGGCTTCTGATAGGATTGTACATGCAACCTTAAGGTTCTCTATTTCGGGCAATATTACACTCTCGTGCTCATGCTGTACATGATAACTCCACTTCACGAAGTAGGTAGCATGGCGACGAAGAAGATCCGCCAGCATCTCCGATGCGCGTGGATACCGCTTCTTGAGGTAGGCGCGGGTGAGAGGGTGTAGGTCGTAGCGGGCGGTCTCCCCGGCGCCGCGCACCTCCAGCAGGGAGGCGTCCAGCACGGCCCGCAATCGTTCGTCGAAGGCGGCCTCGTCGGCCTCGGGCGCGGCCACGGCTCGCAGCGATTCGTAAGTCGCCCCGCCCTCGAAGACCAGGAGCGCCTGCAGCAGGCTCACCGCTTCTGGTTCGGCCGTGGCCAGGTCGGCGACCATCCGCCCCACCATCGCCTCGGCCTGGGCCTCCCAGTCCCGCCCCCGCAGGTCGCGCACGCTGCCCAGGGCCTTTGTCCAGTCCACGTGGGGATAGCGCAGGTCGCCCAGGGCCAGGCGCAGGGTGTAGGGATGGCGGCCGGCCCGCGCTGCCAGGTCGTCCAGAGCGGCCAGCCGTCCCAGGGACAGCCAGGTCAGGTGGGCGCGGCGGGCCAGGTCTTCCAGCCGCGTCCGTTGGGCCAGGGTCAGTTTTTCCACCACAGGCACTTTGACCCACAGATCGCGCTCGCTCAGGCCGTCGGCCAGCAGGCGCAGGGCGTCCGGCTCACCCAACCGCTCCAGGGGCAGGTGGGCGGGGCCGGCCAGGTCGGTGAGAGGGTGCTTGACCGCCGGGCGCAGGGTGAGCAGGGCGGTCGAACCCCGGCGGGGGTCCAATCGTTTCAGGAAGTCGGCCCAGGCACGGGTGGTCGCCCCGCTCAGGTCCTCCAGGTTGTCCAGCAAGAGCAGGGTGGGGGTTTCGTTGAGTGCCCGAATCGCCCGCTCCAGCCGCTCGGCTTCGGTGGGCGCGGCACCCAGCCTCCCCTCTTGCCCCAAAACGCCGTCCAGCGGGGGGACCAGGGCGTCGGGCTTCAGGTGGGGCTGGCCGCGGGCAGAGAGGGCGACCACTGCCCGGAAGCGGTGGGCACCGCGCAAGAGGGCCATCGTGGCCAGGGCGCTCTTGCCGATGCCTCCCAGGCCGCTGAGGGCAATCACCGGGGAAGGGCGGTCGCGCAGCCAGCGGGCAATCTGCACCAGTTCCGGCCCGCGTCCCACAAAGCCTTCAATCAGTCCCAGCTCCATCCCCCGCGCCGGCGGCTCGGCCAGGGTGATGAGCGGTTCGGCGGCCCGCTCGTCTGCCGGGGGCAGGTCCAGGCGGGCATCGCCCAAAAGGACGGGCACGGCCAACCGCGCAGCGATGTAGGCCTGGGGGTCGACACCGTGCTCGGCAGGGATGGGCAGGCGGCCCCGTTCGTAGGCGTGGCGCAGGGAAGCCAGGGCTTCAGCGAAGGCTTCGGCCACCGTTCGCCCGCGGGCCAGCCAGGCATAGAGGCGGGCGGTGAGCAGGCGGGCTTCGTCGTCGCGCAGGAGGTCGGTGGTGGCGATGACGGCCGGCACCCCCGCCTCCGTGTGCAGGCGGCGGGCGATGGCTTCTGTTTCGCAGGCGTTGAGCACTACCAGCCGCACGGGGCGGTTGCGGAAGAGGGTCACCAGTTCGTCCGTGGTCACGAAATCGGTGCGGCCCAGTTCGTCCTCCAAAGCCAGTCCGTCAGGCGCGCCGTGGCCGGAAAAGTGGACGACCTGATAGGCGGCGTCGGGGTCGCCGGCAGCCAGGGCGTCGGCCAGGTGGTGACGGGTGGGCGGGTTGAGACGGACGACGGCCCAGGGCGCGCCCTGGCCGCGCACCACGTCCCAGGCGTTGCGCACGGACTCCTCCAGCCGCCGCCACTCGGCCCACAGGTCGAGGGGCGCGGGCGGTGGGTCGGCCTCGGTGCGGCCCACCACCGGCGCGGCCACCACGGCCAGCATCCGCAGGTAGCGTTTGAAGTCGGAACGCGCCGGGGCCGTGGTGGCCGTCCAATGGATGTGGACGGAGCCAGTAATAATGGTGCTGCCGGTCACATCGCCACCGATGGCCACGCTTTGCGGGCCGGCGGCTTCCACGCTGCGCCGTACACTACGGCTAAATCTGCTCGCTTTCGGCTGGCCGTCCACTTTCTACACTCACCTGTTCCAGTCACCGGTGATGATGGTGCTGCCGCTCACATTGCTGCCAATGGCAACAATGTGGGCGTTGGCGGTTTTTAGCACCCTGATGTGCTCTTGTTTGTTGAACCACCCCACACTCACCCGCACCGTGCCGCCGCGTTCCAGCGTCCCCAGCCAGCGATGCGTCCAGGGGGCGCAGTGCAGGCCGGCGCGGACGGCGATACCTTGCGCGCCCAGCGCGGCCTCGATGGCCTGGGAGCGCACGCCTTCGATGGTGAAGGAGACGATACCGCACCAGGGTGTTCCCGGTGGCGGGGTATGCACGGTGACGCCCGACAAGGCAGCCAGTTCATCCCGCAAGCGGTCGGCCAGTTCCGTCGTATGGGCCACAATCGCTTCTCGCCCGGTCTCGCGCAGCCACTCCAGGGCGGCTTTCAGTCCGGCGATGGCCCAGATGTTGTGGCTGCCCGGCTCGTAGGCCGAGGGCAGAGCCTCTGGCATCGCCACGCTCTCAGAGACCGTTCCCGTACCGCCGAAGAGAATGGGCTGAGGCCGCCAATCAG
>RFJM01000490.1 GCA_003694905.1 Caldilineae bacterium | reverse complement strand
GCAACCGCGGGGACGGATTCGCGGGGCGCAACTCGACGAGTCCGCGGCCAACGGCGACATTGTCGCCGGGTTCAGCTCTCGAGGCCCGGCCGGTCATGGCTTTCCGGTGCTCAAGCCCGACCTGACCGCACCGGGTGTCGACATCTGGGCCGCGTCCGCAACCGGCGTGGGGGAGCCGACGCCCGAATACCTGCTGATGAGCGGCACCTCCATGTCGAGCCCCCATGTGGCCGGCGCGGCTGCCCTGCTGCGAGCGCTGCATCCTTCCTGGTCTCCGGCCGAGATCAAGTCCGCCCTCATGACGACGGCCCTCCATGCAGCCGCCTTGCGCAAAGAGGACGGCACCACGCCCGGGGATCCCTTCGACGTGGGCTCGGGCCGCGTCCGGCTCGCGGCTGCCGCGCAGGCAGGCCTCTTACTGGACATCTCATTCGCCGACTACCTGGCTGCCGACCCGACCGGCGGCGGCGACCCCACTCGACTCAACCTCCCCAGCCTGTACGACACGGACTGCGGTAGCCAGTGCATGTGGACGCGCACGGTGCGGAGTACCAGGCCCATCACCACCACATGGCAGAGCGAGTATCTCGGTACAGGGCGAGCAACCATTACGCCATCCACCCTGGTTCTGGCTCCGAGCAGTTCTGGCACCTTCACCGTCACCTGGTCGAGCGATGTGAGCGTACAGGGCTCGCCACAGTGGTACTTCGGCGAAGTCATCTGGCGCGAGACCGCGGGGGCCGCGCCGGATGCCCACCTGCCCCTGGCCGTCTGGGCCAGGACGACCACGCCCGACATCGCGGTGGCACCGGTGAAGCTTGGCGCTACTCTGAATCTGAATGAGCAAATCAGCCAGACCCTGACCATCACCAACAGCGGTGACGGTCCCCTCACCTGGGTGTTCACGGACGTAGTCTCCGCGCCCGTCGTGGAGCTGTGGGGGCAGCGCAAGAACGGTCACAGCGGCATTGTCAGCGACTTCTACACCAACAAGGGAGGGGGCACCTATACGGCCGACGATTTCACCCTGACCGGAGACGCCCATATTACCCTGATCTCGGCCGAGGGATTCCAGAACAACGCCGATCTCAGTAACAGCGCCACGAAGCTGAGTTGGTTCGTTTATCCCGACGCCGAGGGCAAACCGGCGGGTCAGCCCCAGGATACCGGCGGTACCGAGATGTGGAAATTCTCGGCCGCGGTCGATGCACCGGGCGTGGATGTGAGCAACGACGTCATCACACTCGACCTCGAGGCGGCCGGCGCGCCGCCGCTGAACCTGCCCGCGGGCGACTACTGGCTTGTGGTCTTTCCGGACATCGACATGTCCACTTACAATCGCTGGAACTGGAGCCAGGGTGTACCCGGCGGTGCAGAGGCCCACGTCATCGATCCGGGCGACAATTTCGGCCAGGCGGGCAAAGGCTGGCAGGCGATCAGCAGTGATCTGGGCGTCTCCTTCACCGATGTAGCTTTCCGCATCGTCGGCACGATACAGGTGGACTGCAGCCTGCCCGAGGACATCCCCTGGTTATCGGTTTCCTCACAAGCGGGCACGGTGCCGGGTAACGACAGCGTGCCCCTGGAGGTTGGATTTGACTCCGGCGGACTGAGCGCCGGAGTATACGAGAAAACACTGTGCATTGCCAGCAACGATCCCGACGAAGCGCTGGTCGCGGTGAGCACCCGCCTGACCGTCATCGAGGAGGGCACGGACCTGGTATGCAACGGCACCCCGGTGCGCTTCGAGTCGGGCATCCCTTCGAGCTGGCAGCGTATCACGATTCAGGGTGAGGGCTGGAGTACGACGGCGGGCACACACTGTGGTTCGCTGAATGTGCCCAAGGGCAACTTCGCGGGCACGGGCAATGCGGCCTGTGTCGACTCCGATGCCACGGGCGGCCGCGAGGAGGCCTATCTCTGCGCACCTGTGGCGGGGCTGGATGGGGTGGCCGCGGCTGCCCTGCGGTTCAGGGTAAACTACCAGGTGTTCGAGACGCCCGATCCTAACGATGCATTCCAGGTTGTCGTCAGCCCCGGCGCGCCGGGCGGGCCTTACGATCCACCCCTGTTCCGCATCAACAACGACTTCCCCGGCCAGGACGCATATGCCCAACCCGACTCAGGCGCTGACGTGCGTCTGGATTTGGGCGCGTATGTGGGCGACCCCCAGGTGTTTGTGTGCTTTTATTACAGCGGCGACAACGACTGGTATGCCCATATCGACGACGTCGCGCTTTCCTGCAAGGCGCCGGACGAGACGCGCCTGTTCCTGCCCGAGATCTATCGGCCAGAGCAGACGCGCGCCGGGCGTTAGACCCGGTCGCGTAGTCGCCCGAGAACCATGGCCGCCGTTACCGGTGCCGGCAAAGGAAGACACAATCGCGGTGCCGATGCAACGACGCCAGGACCGCCGCCTTCATCCCCCATGGTATTTCGTCTCCGGTCACCGACCTTTCTCATCTCGACATGAGTCAGGCAGCACATGCGCCCTCCCTCACCCGTGCCGCAGTGGACACACCCAAAGCCACGAAGATAACCTTCCGGGATTCAGGCGTGGCGTTCGACAGTGATACCCAGCAAGGGCATGACCAGCGGCAGGATGCGTTCGACGTATTCATTCAGCGACGCTTGGCTTCTTGCTCGGGCCCAGTGTTGCGCCAGACCATAGATGGCCCAGGTGGCAGCCGCTGCAGCCATGTCACGTTCGTCGGGCGATGTCTGGTTTTGCTCCAGCCACAAGCGCAGCAACTCCTGAACCTGTTCGCGTACCTG
>RFJM01000489.1 GCA_003694905.1 Caldilineae bacterium | reverse complement strand
GCCTCCGGATTCGCCTCGCCCGCGGGCCGGCCCCGCACGAACACCAGCCAAACACCATCCGAAGACCAGGCCGGCGCCAGGGACCACTCGCCGGGTCGACCGCGGGTCAACTGCATCAGATCCGTCAGGCTGCCGTCTGCATTCACCGTTGCCCGCCAGATCTCGTACTGGCCGCTGAAGTAGGCTGCAAAGGCAATCGTGTGGCCCGCCGGAGCAAATGCCGGATCGAAGTAGTGCGTGTCGTTGTACAGCGCCTTGCGCTCACCGGCGGTCAGATCGGCCAGAGCCAACGCCGAGGGCCCGTAGTCATCCAATGAATGGGGTGCGTGATACCCCAAACTGGTGTAGGCTAACCAGCGCCGGTCGGCAGAGATGGTCGGGCTTTCGGCGAATTCGTGCTGGTCGACAAAGAGCGAATTGCTGCCGATGCCGAAATGTGGCTCGTACACCGTCCAGATCTCGAACGGGTTGATCTGTGTGTATTGCTTCCGCTCGAGCCAGGCGAAATGACCACTGCCATCGCGCGCGATGTCGAAGGCCCCGTAGAGATGCGCGGTGGCAAAGAACGTTTGAGGGGAGCTCCCGTCGGGGTGCCGCGACTCGATGGAGCCACCGACTACCGTGCCCGTACGATAGTAGATGGTGCTGCCGTCACCCGCGAAAACGGGAGCCCATCCCTGAGCCAGAGGACGCTCGCTGCTCAGGCCGGGCAAGGTGTTGACGAAAACCTGCCCGTCGCGGCCGTAGGCCAGGAGTCCCTGAGCCGAAAGTTCCGTGCCCACCTGGGAAGCCGCCTGAACCGCCGACGAGGCAGGCCCCAGATTCCCCGCCCGGTCGATGGCATAGACCTTGTAGAAGTACGGTGTCCCGTCCAGCCCCACATCACGGTACGAGGTCGCAGTCACCGGCAAGGGGGTCAGGGAGTCGTAGGGACCGGACGCCCTGGCACTCCGCAAGACCATGTAGCCGGCGATGCCGCTGGCATCCGAGGCCGGCGACCAGAGGAGGTCGACCACCGTGTCGCCGGGAACCGCCCGAAGCTGAGTCGGGGCCGAGGGAGGAGTCGTATCCAGCGGCATGGCCGCCGAGTAGATGTGATCCTCCACCTCCCGATCATCCTGCCACACCATAAAGGCATAGGACGCACCTTGCCAGCGGCTCACAGCCAGGGCAGGGCGGCTCTGGCGGTAGATATCGTCGGCGTCTTCGATCTGGTGGCTGCTGAAGGTGGCACCCCGATCACTGGATACACTGAGCCAGAGATTGCTTTTGTAGCCGTAGCCCTCGTCGATGCCGCTCGTCCAGAGGATGAGAATCGCCCCTTCTGCCGACGTGGCCAGATCCCAGCCCAGCGATTCATACCTCCCGCTGTTGAGACTCACCTGCGTAGGCGCAGACCAGTTCTGCCCCCGGTCAGCCGACAGGCGCACGAACACATTCTCTCCCTGCTGGTAGGCTGCGACCAGGGTGCCGTCGGGTAGTAGCGCCAGCCGGGGATGGGAGGCATGAGGGCCTGATACGGGGCCGTCGTTGCCAAAGTGCTGACCAGCGTCGCTCGAACAGGCGGCAAACACGGCTTCTTCGCCGCGGGCATCCTCCCAGGCGATGCAGACGACTCCGCGATCGGCCGCCACGGCCATCTTCGGCCCTTCGCTGCCGCTGTCTCGGCCGCTGCCGGACTGCCCGTTCACCCGCACCTGCCACCAGCTTCCCCGTGCGAGCTGCCCGTTCGAGCCCAGCAACAGAATGTCATATCCCCCGCCCACGTAGTCATGTACCACCAGATACACTCGCCCAGAGGTCGAATCGACGGCCAAGGCGGGGGCGATGGCAGAGAAAACGCCGTCGTCGTCCCCATCCCATACCTTGATCCTGTAGTCGAAGGTGTTACCTCCATCGCGCGAACGCGCCATGAACACATCATTCTCCAGGTCTTCGCCACCGCAGACATCCGGATCGAACCAGTCCGCATAGCAATTGCCCAGATACCAGGCTATGTACAAATCGCCTTCCGGGCCAACCGCTACCGCCGGGTCGCTGACGCCTTGACCCTCCCAGGCTTCGAGACTGACACGGCGGTTGGCGCTCCAGGAGTGGCCGCCGTCGGTGGAACCGGCCATGTAGATGGCGTGATAGACGGAGTCCCAGGGCCGATCGCGGTTGTCTTCCCACACGGCATAGACCCTACCACCGGCGGCAGCTACATCGGGATGGATGGCTTCGCCAAATCGGCCCAGACCCTCATCGTTGACCGAGACGTTGGGCGGGGCCTGCACGGCAGCGGAAGCGGGCGTGGCTAGAGCCACAACCAGCGAGAGCAGGAAGAGGAAAATCCGAGGCTTCATGGGTATTGCACCTGGATCAAGAGAAGTAGGGATGCTCGACCGCGCCTCAACGGCGCACCTGCAACGGCAGGTAAAGGGCATGGTCGAGGGCTGAAGGTGGGGTGGGCGTTGGGCTGGGGGTGGATGTAGGGCTCGGTGTAGGTGTAGGGGTCGGTGGGGCGCCTTCACGCAGGGAGTCGCCGGTGGCGACAAGAGCGAAGGCTTGCGGGCCGTGCGGGATATTGGCCGCGTGTACAATCACCCGATAGGTACCGTAGAGCGCCTCCGGCAGGATGATGCCTTCGACAGTGTTGCAGGCATCCCAGTGGCCGCCGCGCAGGCACTGGCCGCTACTGTACAGGCCCTGGTTGCCGTAGTAGCGCTGTCCATCGGGAGCGATGACCTCCAGATCCAGGTCGTTGACCAGCGCCTTGGCTGCAGCCGGCGAGCCGGGATAGTCGGTCCAAACGAGGGTGATGCGGAGAGGCCCGCCGGTCTGATGCGGGGGG
>RFJM01000488.1 GCA_003694905.1 Caldilineae bacterium | reverse complement strand
TCGCAGATGTCCCTCATTGACCATGAAGGCAAAGAAGGAGCGGACCGCTGCGACTTTTCGGGCCACGGTGCTCGAGGCGTATTCTCGCTCCTTCAGTTCCAGCATATACCCCAGGATATGCTCTCGGGTGACATTGCCCCACCCGCGTGGTTTGCGTGCCGGCTCAAGCTGCTGGAGATAGGCCAGAAACTGGCTGAGGTCGTTCAGGTAGGCGGCATAGGTGTTGTTGGAACAGCCCCGCTCGACCTTCATGTAGTTGAGAAAAGAGTCAACGTACTCCTGCATGGACTCCTGCATACGTTCCTCCACGTTCAGTGCCTGAGGTGTGTTTCGTATCGCGGAAACCTTAGGAGGGCCACGCCTCGAAACACCGGGATAAATCTAACATAACGGCATTGTAGCATAGCTTTGCCTGGGGCTTCAAACTCCTGCCCGGCGCCGGGGAGGTTTGCTGATGTTAATGGTCGCGCTCCCGTCGAGGCCGATACGGGCAGCGGGGACAATTGCTAATTGTAACAGCGAAAGGACGCCTGGCACAAACCGCCGGCGGCGTTTGGGTGCGTCTCAAAACGGGGGCAGCCGGTGGGCTGGGCCGGTAAGGGCTCCCCCTGCAAGGGGGGTGCGGGGGAGCACGCCCGCATCCGCGGCGTCGGCCGGCGAAAGAGTCGGCCGGGGTTTCAACTTCTCGGGAAGAGCTGCATGTAGGCCAGGCAGCCCCCATCTTGAAGTGCACCTGCACCTGCGGCGTTTTTTTCGCCCTGGCGGTTGCCTGTGCTAGAATGCCAGGGTTGGTCGCCGCAGCCGTTGTGGCTTGCAGGCACCTTATGTCTTCGGCAACATCCCACGTTCGGCGCCGAACCCGGCGCCACCTGTACGGCATCCATCTTGCAGTACCTCGCCATCATTCCCACCTACAACGAAGCGGAAAACATTGCTCCGCTCATCGAGAACATTCTCCGTCTCGATTTGCCCCTACACGTCCTGGTCGTCGACGACAATTCGCCTGACGGCACGGGCCAGGTCGTGGACGAACTGGCAGCCGCGGACTCGCGTATCGACATCATCCACCGTCCCCGCAAATTGGGACTGGGCACGGCCTACACCGCCGGGTTCTTGCGGGCGCTGGACAGGGGCTATGAACGCGTCATCACCATGGATGCGGATTTCTCACACAATCCGCGCTACATTCCCTCGCTGGTAGAGCTGACCGACACTGTGGATCTCGGCATTGGTTCGCGCTATGTGCCGGGCGGCGGTGTGCGTCTGTGGGGCATCCATCGTCGCGCCCTCAGCCGAGGCGCCAATCTCTTTGCTCGCACTCTGCTGGGACTCCAGGCTCATGACTGTACGGCCGGTTTTCGTTGCTATCGGGCCGAAGTCTTACGGGTAATCGATCCCCAGTCGATCCATGCCGACGGCTATTCCTACCTTATCGAAATGCTATGGCGCGTCCAAAACGCAGGCTTCGCCATCGCGGAAACTCCCATCGTGTTCACCGATCGACGACGCGGCGCATCGAAGATCTCGCAGGACGAGATCGTCAAGGCCGCGGCCACGGTTTTGCGGCTCGCGTTCACCCGCCCGCAAACGGTACCGGCTCCCGGCAATCCCCCTTCTCGTAGCTGAGTCTCTGCAAAAGCCATGAAAAACGATTCATCTTCTCGGCTGACTGAAGCGGGACAAAGCGTCGTCGAATACGCGCTGATCCTGCTCTTGATCGGTATCGTTATCCTCGCCATTCTCCTCATTCTCGGCAACGACCTGCGCGCTTTCGTTTTCGACTTGCTGCGCACGTGGTTCCCCGAACGGGAGAGCCTGATCCCCCTTCTCTTTTCCTGATCCCGCGATAGGTATGCGCTGGGCGCCGGGGGGCAGCGCTGCCGGGAACCACATAGCATTCGAAGGCGTGCCTGTGTCCTAGCCCGAACGTGGCGGAGGGTGTATGAAACTCGCCGCCCTTTTCCGCGATCTCGCCGATCTCATTTTTCCCCCTCGCTGCGTTTATTGTCAGGCCGTGGGCAGCCATTTCTGCCGGGCCTGTCGCCGGGAAGCGCGTTTCGTCGGCGATAGCATCTGCGTCCGCTGCGGTCAGCCCGCGACAACGCGCTGCACCTGCTATCGTTGCCGCCACGAGCCCGCGCAGGCGCTGTTGGGGATGCGGGGTGCGGTCTTCTACGGCGGTCCCCTCGCCTTCGCCATTCACGCTTTCAAGTATCGGGGGATTACGGAACTGGCCCGGCCCCTGGCGGGTTACCTCATCGCTTACCTGCAGGCGCATGCTCTTCCCTTCGACTATCTGGTGCCTGTTCCCCTCCATCCGCAGCGCGAGAAATTCCGGGGCTACAACCAGAGTCTCTTGCTGGCCGAAGAAGTTGCAGCATCCTGTCACATTCCGGTACGATCCGACGTAATCCGTCGCATCCGCCATACACCGCCGCAGGTCCATCTCCGCCGCCGCGAACGCCTCTTGAACATGCAAGGTGCCTTTGCACCGGTGCAAGCCGGCATCCTCCACGGCGAGACGGTCCTGCTCATCGACGATGTCTGCACGACCGGCGCCACGTTGCGCGCTGCCGCCGAAGCCTTGCGCCAGGCCGGTGCGGGCGACATCTGGGGCCTCACGATCGCGCGGGCCCGTCCCCGCATCGAACTCCAGCCGTGGCAAAAAGGCCTCAGCGCCACCGATGTCTTCCTCATCTGGGATGGAAATCGCAGCCGCTACCTGATAGGCGCCCCGCCCGATGCCGCCGCCATCCCCCCTGATCCTCCCTAGGTCCATGCTTCTCCAACGCCACCCCGCCAATCCCATTCTCGTGCCCGATCCCCACAGCCCCTGGGAATCGTACAACGTTTTCAACCCCTCTGTCATCTATCACAACGGTCTCTTCCACATGCACTACCGCGCCCAGGGTCTTGACTGGGTGAGCCGCATCGGCTACGCGGTCAGCGAGGACGGCATTCACTGGAATCGCCTGCGCAACCCCGTGTTGGAACCCCACGATGCTTCCGATAGCCGCGGGGTCGAGGATCCGCGCGTCACCGAAATTGAGGGGCTGTTCTATATGTGCTATACCGCTTACAGCGGTACCGCTGCCGACGGAAACGCCACCCATGTGGGTGGCAGCATCCTGCCCATGATCGCCGTCAGCCGCAACCTCATCTCCTGGCAAAGGTTGGGCCCCATCGTGCGCGGGGAAGACAACAAAGATCACGTGCTCTTCCCCCGGCGTATCAACGGGCGCTACGTAGCTCTGCATCGGCGCTGGCCTTTTGTGTGGCTTGCATTCTCGGACGACCTGCGGACGTGGCGGGAAGAAGACATGGCCTTGCTCTACGGGCCCCGGCAGGACGACCCCGCGGCCTGGGACCACAAGAGCGTGGGCAGCAATGGCGTCCCCATTGAGACGGAAGAGGGCTGGCTGCTCATCAACCACGGCTACAACGACGACCACGTCTACAGGTTCGGTGTGGTTCTTCTGGACCTGGAGGATCCGACCAGAGTGATACGGCGCCCGCGTAGCGCCATCTTCGAGCCCAGGGAACTCTGGGAGATCCGCGGGGATGTACCCAATGTCGTTTTCTCGTGTGCCAATCCGGTGGTGGAGGACACGGTCTACGTCTACTATGGGGGTGGCGATCACGTCATCGGCCTGGCCACATGCCCGCTGCAGAGCCTGCTGGATTTCGCACTGAGCGCGGCGTAGTTGGTTTCCGGCAGGGCTTGGTACCACGCGCACAGAGCCCCTCGCCCGGCCGCAGGGCTGCATCGCTGACCAGGGCGCGCCTGCCGCCCGCACTCAGCGGGCCAGTTGCACCTCCACACTGGCGAGTAAGGGACGCTCCCCCCCATCACCAACCTCGTACACGGTGATGCGTCCGTCGCGGGCGGTTGTGGGGCGCTGCACCCGCAGCCGCACCTCCCAGGTACCGTCGTTGCTTACGGCCACCTTGGCCTTACCCCACACGGTTCCGGCAAGGTCCTCGGCCTGTACCAGCAGTTGGGCGTCCCGCAGGCCCTGAGCCGTGCCGCTGACCCGTACCGAGCCCTTGACTTTCGCGCCCTCCTGCGGTTCCAGAATGGAGGCACTCGCTATCGTCTCGGGTAGGGCAAAGCGGACATTGACCCAGGCAAGTAGCGTCAGGCTGCCATCCCGCGCGTTCTCGGAATACAATGCCACGCGCCCGTTCGCCGAGGGTGAAGGCCGCTCCAGGACCATCT
>RFJM01000487.1 GCA_003694905.1 Caldilineae bacterium | reverse complement strand
GGCCACATGCGGCCGTAGTGGAACTGCAGGTTGTCGAGAATTGCGGCGTGTCGGCGGATGGCAAAGGGGTCCTGGCCCAGGAAGAGATGCTCGTGTCCTGGGAAGCCGAGCATGGCGTCGCCCGCGCCCACGCCTTCGTAGTCCCCTGCCCGCAGCCGTACCACAGTTGTGCCGAATTGCGTGCGCGGCCGCGGATCCCACGCGGCGTGGAAGGGGGGATGCAGAGGGATCTGGAAGTGGTAGATGTCGATGCGGTTGATCCTGGGGTTCATGGGTCAGCCTGCCGGTAGGAGCGTGTCAATCCGGAGTTGGCGCAGGCGCTCGGGTTGAGGCTCGCCAGTGCGCGGGTCCCAACCCATCATCTCATACCAGCGGCTGCGTGCCCAGGTGAAGGTGGCTTCGTCGATTTCGATGCCGGCGAGGGGACCGGAGCGAAAGGCCTTCATGACGCGGCGGGGCAGGTGGTCATCTGCGGCACCGAATCCCTCCCGCAGGTTGAAGAGACGACAGAGCGTCTGCGCTCGCTCACCCACGGTCAGGATGTCCTCCACGCCGAACTCGTGTCCGGTGACGCCCGAGAGCGCGGCCGCGAGGTGTTCGTAGCGATAGGGGTAAAAGTGACAGTTCACCGCGCAGTCCTGAAAGTGCATCCAGTTCACCTCGTGATAGAAGACCTGCAGTTTGGCTTCATCCAGGCTGGTGGGTGAGAGGGGAGGCAGGGGCTCGGGCAGGACGCTGTTGACCCGCTTGAGAGCTTCTCCCGGCGCAGCGAAATCGGTGTCGTGCATGTTCATCATATGGTCGGCGCCGACGGGCGCCACGGCGTATCCCAGGCCCATCGCGTGCTTGAGGCGGGGCTCGTGCATCGGCAGCTCCTGTCCTTTTACGGTCAGGTTGAAGTCTTCGGTTTCGGGACCGAACTGCTGGCTCATGCGCGCCACGCCTTCGGCCATCACGTTTCCGAAGCCCTGGCGCTGCGCGATCATCTTGACCGCCTGCACGAGCATCTCGCCATCGCCCCAGCGAAAGACCAGCCCACCGGTGTCTTGCTCATCGATGATGCCTCGCTCGAAAGCCTCGATGACAAAGCCGATGCTGGCGCCGGTGGAGATGGCATCCAGCCCGAAGGCGTTGGCGAGTTCGTTGGCTTTACACACGGCCAGATTGTCGGAAACGCCGCAGGTGGGACCGAACGCGGCCATGGCTTCGTACTCGGGTCCGCCGTAGGTGGGGTCCAGAGAATGGTCGGGATCGGATCCCTCGTAGGCGAAGACCTGTTTGCAGGTGATGGGGCAGGCCTGGCAGGTATCGCGTTCCTTGAGAAACATGCGGTAGTTACGCTCACCGCTGAGCAGTTCGCGCTCGGGGAACAGCGGTTCGCTGAAGTTCTGGGTGGGGAGCCCACCCAGGTTTCCCCAATTCATCAGGGAGTCCTGCGTTCCCCGGCCGATGCCGGCCGTGGCCCAGGCAGCCAGGGTCTTGTAATTGGCGCCCAGCCAGCGCGCCACCTCGTTCACCCGCTTTCGTTCGGCCACGGGCAAGGGCATGGTGCCGCGCACGGCCACGGCCTTCAGGTTCTTGGCGCCCATTAGCGCACCCAGTCCGTTGCGGCCGGCGGCGCGGTTCACATCGTGCATGATGGCGGCGTAGCGCACCAGGTTCTCACCTGCGGGTCCGATTTGCGCCACCCGAGCCCGTTCCTCCCCCACCTGGCGGCGGATCGCCTCCTGTACCGGCGCCGTGGGCCGGCCCCACAGATGTTCGGCCGGCCGCAGCTCCACCTGGCCGTTGTGGATCCACAGGTAGACGGGCCGGCGCGAACGCCCGTGGATGACCAGGGCGTCGAATCCCGCGCGCTTGAACTCGTGGCCCCACCACCCACCTGCCTCCGAGCTGGCGATTGCACCCGTCAGCGGAGACTTGCCGCCTACCCCGTGGCGCCCTGCTCCGGGCAGGTTGGTCCCCTGCATGATCCCAGGTGCAAAGATGAGCAGATTGTCCGGCCCGAGGGGATCGGTCCCGGCCGGCAGGTCGCGCAGCAGATAATAGGCCACCAGTGCCCTGCCGCCGACGAGGAGTTGATAGAACTCCTCCGGTGGCGTTTCGATCTGTGTTTCACCTGTGCCGAGATCGATGTGAAGTACCTTGCCGTGTGTACCGCCTGTCATTGTATGCCTCGCGTATTGGGAGTCTGGCAGGGGCCGGCAGATGCGGCCGCGCGCCCTGCACGATAGGTTCAGGGACGAGAGACCATGCGGCCGGCGGGCTGCATGGCCTCGCGCGGGAGCAATATGTTGAATTCGGCGCGCAGAGCCGCATCGGTCTCCTCCGGGATGAGGGTGGGGTAGTGCTCGGCCAGAATCGCCCTGGCCCTGCGCCGTGCCCGCTCGCGCATGTCCAGCGCGCCCGCGGCCTCCCAGTCCTGGCGCGTGGCCCGATCTGCCGTATGGGGGTAGATGTACTCGCTTTCCATCAGGGCCAGGGTCTGGGGATGGGCCAGGTAATGTCCTTCGCCCATGCAGACCTCGTGAATGACATCGAGGGACAGGGTGGCATCGTTCACCTCCAGGCCCTTCACCAGGCGCATGGCCTGAGCGTTGATGTCATCGTCGATGACGTATTGTTCGTAGGCCACGGTCAGCATGGATTCCAGCATGCCGGCGGAATGATGGTTGTATTGGGCACCCGCCAGGGCAACCGCGGCGGTGGTAAGCCCCTTTTCGAAGCCGGCCTGGACGTCGGGCAGTTTGCTATCGGTCAGCGCCGACGAACTGTAGACGGGTAGACCGTAGAACTGCGTCATCTGTGCGGAAGCGGCGTTCATCAGGGCCAGTTCGGCGCAACCTCCCACCATGTTGCCCGTGCGCAGGTCCGATACCAGAGGCATGCCGCCAAGCAGCGTAGGGTGTCCCGGCCGCAACAACTGCACGTAGGTGAGACCGGATAATTCTTCGGCGATGACCTGCACCAGCGTACCGACCAGAGAGGCGGGCGAGGTCGCGCCCGACTGGGGAGCCGAAACCAACGACACGGGAATGCCCGCGCGCACGGCCGCGGTGAGGGTCTCGGTGGTTTCGGGGGCAAAGCGCAGGGGGCTGACCATCCAGCAGAGATTGAAGGAGAGGAAGGGGCGGGCGAGGAACGCCTCTTCGCTGCCCGCGATTATTACGGCCATCTTCTTGATCTCGGCGACTTTCTCGGGGAAATAGCAGCCGCCCATCACATGCTTGCCGGTGGAGCTCAGGCAGGCATAGAAGGTGTTGACGTCGATGTCCTCCTTGCCGACATCGCGCGCCACCACAGCCCGCAGGTAGAAGTGGATGTTGTCCAGGGTATCGACCAGGCGGCCGATGTCGTAGACATCGCGCAGTGTGGGCTCGCGCACGTAACCTGTCTCCAGGTCCAGGATCTTGATGGCCGCGCCGCCGGTCCCCAGGTGAACGCGCGTTCCGCGCAGGTGCAGGTCGAAACGGCCGTCCCGGCTGTAGAGAACGACGTCGCGGTTGGCCGTCTTCAGCGCGGCTTCTACCATTTGGCGCGGGATGTAAACGCGGTCGTGGGCGCGATCGACCCGTGCTCCTGCTTGCTCCAGGATATGACGGCACTCCGATTCGACGATGCGCACGCCCGTGCGCTCCAGGACGATGAGCGCGGCCTCGTGAATCCGTTGCACATCGTCGTCACTCAGGGGCCGATACTGCCCGCCCGACAATCCCGGCGGCAAGGCGTGCACCCTCGCCTGCTGCGCGCTTCGTCGTTTTCTATGTCGTTCACGAGACATGAACTCCTCCGTCGATTGGCTGATGGAGCCAGTCGCCGAATACCACCGGCGCCTGCACGGCATCTGTGGCCTCGGAGACGGCCGGGGTTTGGGCGGAAACGGTGACGTGAGCACCGCAAGGGAGGACGGTACCCGCCTCATCGCGCAAGAAAAAGACCCGTAGTCGCGTGTTGCCGCGATGGAGGGTTTTCTGGTGCCCGTCGGAATCATAGTAGTCGATATCCACGACCGCGGTGGGGACCAGACGCTGCGCTACGACGGGCCAGGGCAATGCCAGTGCCCTCAGCAACGCCAGTTGCCACTGCTCGCGCGAACACATTTTCCCCACCTGCAAGCTGCGCCCACCCCACGCCTGCTCCCGGTCGTCGAAGCCGGCGAACTTAAGTAGCCATTCATCCTGTTCGGCCATCAGTCTGTCTACATGGCGGCTATTCAGGACCAGGGTCTCGGGAAATGTGTGGTCGAGAAGGGCCGGCAGATCGGGATCCTTGGCGGCCAGGGCGGCGCGTACCTGCGGCAGCGCCAGCGTAGCCATTACGGCCTTGTTTTCCATCCAGAAGCATGGGGGATTGAGCAGCAAGGCACCATTTTCGTGCCAGCGTCTGAAACAGGCGTGTTGAGCCCGGTCGAAATGGGTGACATAGCCGAAGCGGAAGACCACTGCATCCCCCACGTTGTCCGGCCAGGTATCGTCGTGGGGCCACCAGTAGGCGGTCAGGTCCCGGCGGCGCAGACGTGCCAGCACATCTCCATCCCAGTGGGAAGGCTGGGCGGAGATGCCGAACATAGGAGGGCGCCATCGCTCGCCCACCGCCACCTCCTCGGCGATCCGGCGCAGAGGCCGGTTGT
>RFJM01000486.1 GCA_003694905.1 Caldilineae bacterium | reverse complement strand
CGTATTCGCCGGCCTCCCCAAGGAATGGGAGAGCGAGGGTTTCGACCGGGTGAACATGGACCTGCCCGGCCAGCAGAACGAGCTTATCCGGCGGGTGGCGGCGGCCAATCCGCGCACCGTTGTGGTGCTGAACGCGGGTTCACCCCTGACCATGCCCTGGCTGGACGATGTGGCCGCGGTAGTGCAGGCCTGGTACGGCGGCCAGGAGGCCGGCAACGCCATCGCCGACGTCCTCTTCGGCGATGCCGAGCCCGCTGGCCGCCTGCCCACCACCTTCCCCAGACGCCTGGCCGACAACCCCGCCTACCTCAACTACCCCGGCGAGAACGGCCATGTGCTCTACGGCGAGGGCCTGTTCGTGGGCTATCGTTACTACGACAAGAAAGGCATCGAGCCGCTCTTCCCCTTCGGTTTCGGCCTCGGCTACACCGATTTCGAGTACGGCAACCTGCGCCTCTCGGCCGACCAACTGACCCCAGACGACGTGCTCACCCTGACGGTCGACGTGCAGAACACGGGCAGCCGTCCCGGCTCGGACGTGGTGCAGGTCTATGTGCGCGATGTGGAATCCCGGCTGGTGCGGCCGGAAAAGGAACTGAAAGCCTTTGCCAAAGTGCGCCTGCAGCCCGGCGAGACCCAGACCGTGCGCCTGAGCCTGGACCGCCAGGCCCTGGCTTATTACGACCCGGCCGTGCCCGGCTGGGTGGCCGAGCCGGGCGAGTTCGAGGTGCTGGTGGGCCGTTCCGCGGCCGACATCCGCCTGCGCGAGCGCTTCCGGCTGCTGGCGGGCGAGGCGAACGCGTAAGCACCGCCAAACACGACAGACGCAACGAACGGGCGATGCCGGTGCTGAGACGAGCCGGCGTCGCCCGTCTGCGCGTCTACGTTCATGGAAGGCATCACGGCCACCAGCGGCCCACATCCTGGATGGCCCGGAAGGTTTCGGCGATGGCCGGCTCCCCACCCAGGGCATAGATGACCGGCTGCAGGGCGCGGTGATCGGAGAGCAAATCCTTGCGAGTGCTGTGGGCCATGCCGGGTTCAGGAAGGAGGGGTGGTGAGGATGTGTCGAAATCGACCTGGAGTCATGATAACGTCAGGCCGTTCTTACCATATCATCTTTCGTGTGTGGGGCGTTCTCGTCAGCGAGACAAGATGAGGTTGCACAGATTACGCAATTTGTGTAGAATACAAATGAATGACCAATCCTCTCACCGGAGACTTTGGCAAAATGAATGCAACTGCGATCATTTCCCGCACCGAATTGGCCCGAAACACCCGCCAGACCGTGGATCGGGTGAGACGGGGCGAAACCATCCTGGTCAAAAGCTTTGGCGAGGAGCAGATCGCCTTGCTGGACATCCACGACTACCGGCTGCTGCGCGCGGTGGCCAGCTACAAAGCGCGGCCGCAATCTCCGGTTGATCATCGGGAAGAAGCGCCGGTCGGATTGGATGCTACGAGCGTGGAGGAGGCGTGGAACCAGCAAGGGCCGCAAGCTGCTTGGGACCTGGTTATCCATGCTTATCTGGACGGGGATATCAGCCTGGGCCGGGCCGGTCACCTGTTGGGCCTGAACCGATTCGACCTGCAGGTCCGCTTCCACCGTCTGGGACTCCCCATGCGCACCGGGCCGGGGGATGAGGCGGAAGCTCGGGCGGACTTGGAAGCACTGGAAGGGTAGACGAGGCGATGGGCTGCTATGTGCTGGATACGACGGTGCTCAGCAACTTCGCGCATGTTGGGCAGCCCCATCTGATCCAGAGGGCACTGGGACTGCATGTATTCACCACGCCTGTGGTGATGGCCGAATTGGCCATGGGCGTGGAGGCGGGTCACGTGCCTGCTTGTGACTGGGAATGGCTCAAGATACTGGAACCGAATGAGGACACGGCAACACTGATAAGCGAGTTTCAGCGCGTGCTGGATGCCGGGGAGGCCGAGAGCCTGGCGGTGGCCATCCAGAAAGGCTGCATCTTTCTCTCGGATGACCTGGCCGCTCGGAGGCTCGCATCGAGCCGGGATGTCAAGGTTTCGGGTACATTGGGTATCTTGTTAAAGCTGGTCAAGATGGGTGAGCTCGATTTGGATGAAGCAGATCGCTTGCTACAAGGGATGATGGCAAAGGGGTATCGGTCACCTGTATCTACCTTATTCAGGCTTCTCTGATACTTATTATCCTCTGACCCCGCCATCGCCCACGGGCGGGGAGGATGCCACAATCGCTACAGAGGTACGAACCGCGCCCGAGTCAAGGACACGGTGGAGACGAGCACGGCCGGCTGGGTGGCCGAACCGGGCGAGTTCGAGGTGCTGGTGGGCCGCTCCGCCGCTGACATCCGCCTGCGCGAGCGCTTCCGGCTGGTGGAAAGTCGAGCGGACGGGTAAGCAAGACAGCGCATATCAGCAGAAAGGAATGGGCGATGTCGGTGCCGAAACATGCCGGCATCGCCCACAGATCTTGGCAGGCCCAGCCATGGATAGGCCGGCACCTGGGGCGGGCCGGGCAGCAGGGCGGGCAGGGGGATGCTGCCCCCTGTTCCCGCGCCCACCGCAGGGCACCAGGACATGGGCCGCCGGCTGCCCACGGGTCACGGCCAAAAGCGCCAGGGGCAGGGCGTTCATCGCCGGGTATTCTGAGAAAGGGTCGGGCTGCAATCGGCCTCTGCCATACGCCCGCGAGCGGCTGACCGGCATTAGCGGCAATCCGGCCACGCCGACAACCACCACCCCGGCCCGTGCTCTTGACGCCCTCGCCTTTCGGCTAGCGCGTGCTGCCGGCCCCGCCGGACAAGACGAGGGGCAGCCACAACTCTGCGGGTCGTGACGTGGGCGAGGGAGTTGCTGTGGGGGTATCAGTCGGCCGGGGGGTTGACGTGCTGGTTGGGGTGTTGGTGGGTGGTAAGGTCGCGGTGAGGGTGGAGGTGGGCGTTATGGTCGGCGTGGGAGTTGTCGTTGAAGTGGGTGTGGCCGTCGCCGTGGGGGTGAGCATGGCTTCATCGCCCGTGGTAATGCCGGCCCGAATCATGAGATGCCCTACCTCGTCAGGCTGCGGCCAGAACTCGTAGTGTTCAAGCCAGGAACCGAAGTCCTGGCCATAGAAGTTGCGGTTGATGGGAATCTGGCGGCTATCGTCCAGCATTATCAAGGGCGGTGCGGCCCATGGGAAGTCCTCAGACTTGAGTGAGATGATCACGTCCGGGCCATACTCCGCAGGTAGCAAGAAAAACACGGGGATCTTGTACCAGCCGGCCGCGGGCAAATCCACGGTCTGGCGCATGGTGAAAGGGGGCAACTGGCTGCTATCGGGGACTTCGCTTCGGACGGCCTCCAGGCGCAGCAGAAGCCGGGCCTGGGTTGTTTCACCGTTGGGCGCCATGTAGATGTGGACGGTGTCCAGTCGGATGGGTGAGCTCGCGCCCGGAGGCAGGCTGAGACGCACGGCCACGCTTTGGCGTCCGCTCAGAGCATCGAAGGCGCCTGCGGGTGTGCCGCTATCGTTCTGTAGCAGCACACTGGAAGCCGGGTAGCGGGCAGCGGCGGAGGGCGTCGTCAACCAGCTCAAGAGTCCGGCCGTCAGCAAGAGAAGAGCAACCAGGGCCGCTTTGTTCTTCATCGATGACTCTCCTGAGAAAAGTGATCTCACCGTAGCTCCACACCGTTGGATTCGCCCGGACGTGGTCTACCTCATCCATCCTCACCGCAGCCGGCGTCGAGTAGGCCGAGATCGCAGGAAAAACGGAATTGTAGACTCACCGGCAGATGATCCTGACGAGGGGCCATGTCAGGAAGACATACGCGTTTGACGGACTTTGGCTGCGCGGATTCTGGCCGTTCATGTTTTGCACCCTTGCCTTTCGGCGGGAGATCTTTTCATGGAAGCTATCATAGTTGCTCCCCGCGGTGCGTGCAAGTCGCGAGCCGAAGGAGGGCGCGTTTCAGGATGGGGGCAACCTGCAGGAGAGGCATTCTAGCCTGGCGCCGCCGCCAGCCCTGAGCAGCGCCGCTTGCCAAGCTGAAACGGTGGCCGTTTGCCCGGTTGTGTGTGGCTGCAGCTTTTTCCGGGGGCGCTGCCCCCCGGCCGCCCCAAAATTGAGGTGCACCCGCCGGCTTCCCACCGACATCCGGCCTGGCCCCGGTTTTCAGCCGCAGGTAGGAGTTCACTACCGGACCGGATACTTTTTGTCATTCTCAACGAGTCCTGCAACCGGCCTTTCAAGCCGGGAGAACCCGGTCAAACGCTCAAAATCATTCGAGCATCCGACGCCGGTAAGGCGTAGGCCCGCACCTGCGGCGGCGCCCCTGGCGCACCCACTGGAAGGTCCACACCCGGCCCTGCAAGTCGCCGCAGGCCAGGATAGGCTCATCGGGGGAGAAGGCCTGCGGTGAGTGCAGCTTGTGCCCGGCGCTGCTAACCAGCACTATATTCGGCGTGACCCTCTCCCTAACCCCAACCACTTCCGGACAAACGCACGCACGCTTCGGGCGATCTCAATGGCCTCACGTGCCTCGTCTGGTGTGGGCTCGTTTCCAGGATAGCGTGCGGCAACAGCGTATTCCGAGAGCAGCGTCAATGATCGAGGCAAGAAGCCCGTCAGAATGCCATGCTGCTCACACAATGAAGCCAGCGTGGCAAGGTCATGGGTTCTTGGAAAAACTACCCCTTGCGATAGCAGCATCGCCTTCAGGTACTTCTCGGCACTTTGCTGGGCATGGAAACAGATCGCTACCGTGGGGGGGTGCTTCCGACGCAACAAAGAGACCGCCAGTTGCCAGTCTTGCTCGGCATAGCGGGTCCATTCCCGGTAATCATCGACGCTCGTAGAGCACCACCCCCTTGCTGACGATCTCGCGAAGGAAGAAGTTATGCGGCAGTTCCTCTTCCAGCTCGCGCGGGGTCTTCACGATAATGTCCACCGGGAACGGCCGCGGGTAGAGCAACAGCGAAACGGCTACTACTCGCTCACGCTTCGGCAGATCCGTGTCCCAAACGATGAGCAAATCCACATCGCTGTCGGGCGTCGGTTCGCCGCAGGCATATGAGCCAAAGAGGATGATTTTCTGGGGGTTAAGAGCACGAACAATAGTCTCGATGGCAGCCGGCAGGGTTTCGGCCACAGGGGGCAGGCCGCGCGGGGCAACGTTAGAATCGATTGAAACCATCACTGTGTAGCTCTCCTTGTTGATAACACTCCGGGGCCGGTACTGCCAGGCAGCCTACCACCGTGCTGTGTTGTGATATATTGTATCATTGAGCACTTGTCGCGTCAAAAGGGTGGTCATTCTCCTCCTCGCCCGGTTTTGACAGGTCGGGCAGGCTATGCTAGACTCGCTGGTTGCGTTCAGACAACATCCATACTTATCTGGATTCTCATCCAGAGGGGGCGAGGGACCGGCCCGATGACCCCCCGGCAACCAACCGTCCATCACGGCCTACCGGCCGCTATAGTTGAACGCCGTGAGATAGCGGCCGACATCGTGCCAGACGGTATGGTGCCAATTCCGGCAGGTGGCGCGAACACCTGAGAGATGAGAGTTTTCTCCGTCCAACACGAGCGCCGCACGGCGCTTTTTTTGTGGGACGGCCTTCTTCGCCACGTCGCATACCCCACTTGCTTCCATGAACTCGCCTTCCGTCTGGTGGGAAGAAGACACCGTTCGCATGGTGGACCAGCGTCTCCTTCCCCTGCGTTACGAGATCGCCACCTTCGACAACGTCGCTGCAGTAGCTCGCGCCATCAAGGACATGGTGGTACGTGGTGCCCCGGCCATCGGTGTCACCGCGGCCTACGGTAT
>RFJM01000064.1 GCA_003694905.1 Caldilineae bacterium | reverse complement strand
TGGCCGCGGTGGCCTTGCCGATGCCGGCAGCCCCGCCGGTTACGAGTACGACTTTTCCTGGAAAACGCATTTTGAGCCTCCGTTGTTAGCAAGGTTGAGGGAGTGGTACCGCCGCTGCGGTCCTGGATGAGGATAGCACAGGTCGGTTACAGGCAGGGTATGGGCTGCCCGGCCATCCTTTCATCGCGCGACCGGGCGGCCCGCCCGGCTTCCTGACGGTATCCCGGTGTGGGTGGGTTGTGGAACCGGTCATGGCTGTGCGAGCGCCGTTCCCCTGCCTGCCAATGCTGCGCAGCTTCCATTGAACCGGCCTGATGTGCAGCGAGCCGATCAGGGGCGGCTCGCCAACGCCCCCAACTCTGGGGCGGTTAGGCCTCTGCACTCAAGAGGTGGTCCAGGGTGTGCAGGGTCAGCAGGGGGATCTCGAAGCGCGTCACGTCCATGGTGTCGAGCATTCCCGCCAGGTGGTGCAAGACCTCCTGCGCCACTTGCTGCTGACCGGTCCCGGCCACTGCCCGCACGATGCGGGCAAGCTGCTGCCAGGCGCCGGCGAAGTCGCCCCGGCCGAAAAGGTCTGCGCAGACCTCCGCCGTTTCCGCCAGTGTCTCCTCATCGCGCCTGCGCAGCTTTTTCTGAAGGTCCAGCACGGCCTGAGCCGCGGCCGTGGCGTAGTTGCGGCGGAAGCCATGGTAGTGCTGTAGATAGTAGCGCTCATCCCCGACCAGGCGCGCGATAGCAAGCCCCACCTCCCCCCGGCCGGTGGTGTGGGTAGTTCGCGCCAGCAGGTCGAATAGATCGGCCAGGCTTTCGGTATCGCCCAGCTTGCCCAGGGCCGAGGCATAGCCGATCTTGAGTCGCAGATTGGGCTCGGCGTGCATGCGGTCGCGAATGGCGGGGATGCTTGCCACATCTCCCAGATTGGCCAGGGCGCGCGCCGCGTTGACCTTGATCAGATCGTAGGGCGAGTCGAGGGCCTTGCGCAAGGCCGGTATGCCACGGGGGTCACCCATACGACCGAGCGCTCGTGCCGTGACCATCCCCAGTTCCGGTTCTGAACCCTCTAACACCCGGGCCAGTGTTTCCACCAGTTCGGGGTTGTCGGGCATGCGGCCGATGGAGTGAATGGCCTCGTAGCGCACGTTGAAGCTGGGATCGCGGATGGCTTCCAGCAGTTCGATGTTGGCCAGGGGGCTGTGTACGTCCCCCATGCGTTCGGCCGTGATGATGCGACCCATCTCGTCGGCCGTCTGATTGTATTGCACCAGCAGTCGCATGGCCCGCACCGGGTTGCCGCGGATGAACATCCCCGCAAAGTCGCGCAGAGTCACCCCTTTGTCGGTACGGAGTCTGGGAACCAGCACGGCACTGACGAGCAGTAAAGCCAGACTCGCCACGAAGATGGGCGTATAGGAGTCGATGTAGAGGAGTCCCAGGCGCCATGCCGCCACATCTTGACTGAGCACCAAGATCTGGCCGGCCAGGTAGGGACCCAGGCCGACCATGACGCTCACCCAGGCAAAATACAGGGCCAGATAGGCCGAGCGATTGGCCGCAGCATGGATGGCATTGACGTAGAGGTAGTGGTTCCAGCTGATCTGCCAGGCCAGGTTGGCAATGCCGGCCGCAAAGGCAATCAGTAGTGCCAGGATGGTGCTGAGGGCATCGAAGCGCGGGAGAAAGGACCAGGCCACGGGTGGCAACATCAGGAGCAGGAGGCTCACCTGAATGACCGGCCGGCTGCTATAGCGGTCTGTGATCCATCCCCAGAAGTATGAAGACAGGAGTGCGCCGATATAGGTGCCCATGCTGAGCAACACGACCGTGCCTTCGCGCAGGCCCACCTGCTCTTTCAGAAACAGGGGCGCGAAGGAGTTGTATATCTGGGTGGCGACGGTCGTAAGGCCCATGACCAACAGAGCAAGGCGAAACCCCCTGTCTCGCATGGCTAGCTTCATGCCCGACCAGTGCTGGGCTTGGGCAGGACGGCGGCTGGCCGGGTCCTCGCTGGGGGCCTGACTGAAGAAGAGCACTGCCAGCACGCCGGCAGCCAGGCCGATGCCGATGAGCAGCACGAAGCGCATCAGGCCGCTGCCGCGATCGATAATAAACGCGGCCAGCAGCACGACGACGATGCTGGCCGCGGTAGTGGTCATGCTGGTGATGGCGGTGACCTTGCCGCGGATGCTATCGGGTACGATCTCCTTGCGCCAGGAGAGGTTGCCCGTCTCGCTCACCGCGCGCATGAGCGCAAAGGCCAGAATGCTTGCCGCCAGCCAGCGGTAGGCGCCCTGCTGTCCATAGCGCTGCAGCACCCAGGGCGTGAAGAGCATCAGCGAGATGGGCAGCACGCGCAGTCCCCGCATGGTGACGAAGACGCGCTTGTAGCCCCACCGGGTTGTGAGTGGCGCGATAAGGGGAGCCAACACACCGCAGAAAGGCACGATGGCCAGCAAGACACCGATCTGTTCGGTGTTCAGCCCAAGGGCATCAAGATAGAGGACGAACACCGACCCCGAGAAGGTGAGCAGCACGAACATCATATTGAAGGCATCGCCGCCCACAAGCCAGGGGATCTTGCGGATGCGCTCGACGTCGGTGAGGGGAGCCGGCTGCCCGGACGGGGACGAGGAGGTGGGGCCGGCAGACGTTTGTGCGGTGGACGCGGGTTGGCTCATGGCAAGATCGGGGAGGGAGGCCTCAACCGGAATGGCCGGGCGTCTGCACCAGGTCCAGGGCCTCGGCAAGATGGTGGGGCATGCCCACCAGCATGAGCAGGTCGCCGATTTGCAGGGTGGTGTCGCCGTGGGGGACGATACGCTTGTCTCCACGCCGGATGCCGACCACCAGCACGTCACCGGGGAGGTGGATCTCGCGCAGAGCACGGCGGTGGTAGGCGCGGTTGCGCAATACGGCCTCGCCCACTTCGATGTCCTCAGCCTGGTGGGTGAGGATGTCGAAGGCATCTGGGAATCGGGCGGCCCCTTCCAAGGTCAGGAGCGTGGCCAGTTGCGGCCGCACTACCTTCACGCCCAGGGCTTCCAGCGCGGAGAGATGCTGCCCGTTTTCGGCCCAGGTGATGATGCGCTCGATGCCGAATCGTTCGGCTGCCAGCCGACAGACCTTTTCGTTGAAATGCGCGTCGAGGCTGAGGGCTATGAGGGTGCCGGCGCTTTCGGCTCCGGCACGGCGCAGGGTCTCCGGGTCGGTGGCATCGCCTACGATGCAGCGCACGCGGCCGTTTCCCTCGGGTGCAATGCGCATGCGTCGCCGGCTGATAAGGCTTACGGGCTCGGCCACGGCCAGACGTCTGGCCAACAGAGCAGCCATCTCGCGCGAGCCGACCACAATGAAGCCGCTTCGCGCCACCGCAGCCGGCTGGGGTGGCAAGACTTTGTGAAAGCCGACCGGCGCGAGGGTCACCGTCACCAGGGCCACCAGGATGATGGCCGAGTTCATGGCCGAGTCGATGACGTGCAGGTCCAGGGCGATGGCCGAGGCCGCGATGATGAGAGAGAGTCGAGCCGAGAGAAGGGCGCCCCCTGCCAGGGTCTCACGCCAGTCGAACTGCAAGCGAAGGACGAGGGCTGCCACGAACTTGATACCAAAGGCGATGAGCAGCAGGAGGGGAACCAGAAGTACGCGCTCGCGCGAGGCGGCCAGGGCACCGGCATCGAAGTTGACGCCCACCATGATGAAGAAGATGGGGATAAAGAAACCGAAACCGAAGGCGTCGAGCTTCTCGCGCAATACAGATTCGTGGCGATCGGTGATGAGGCTGAGGATGGCTCCGGCCAGGAATGCGCCGAGGATGACCTCGACACCCATCACCGAGGCCAGCGCGGCCCACGCCACCATCAGGGCGAAGCTTCCCCGCACTTCGATCTGGGCGGTGGCCTCGGCAATCTCTTCCGTCAGTCTGCGGATGAAGGGGAGGCGGCTGACCCCGCGGCCCGTGCGTACGAAGACGCCAAAAACGGCCAGGAGCACCAACAACAGGAGCAGGTCCAAGGTCAAGCCGCTGCTGATCAGGGCCACATCCAGGCTGAACAGCAGCAGGGTCACGAAGTCGGCCAGAAGCGCAGAAATGAGCAGCGTCTGGCCGAAGCGCGAGGTGATGAGATGTTGTTCTTTTAGTACAGGCACAACCACGCCCAGGGAGGTTGTGCTCAGGATCAGGCCCATGAGGAAGGGATCCTCAACCTCGCCTGCGCGTTCGAGGAGCATACCCGCGACCAGTCCCATTACAAGAGTCAGCAGGAATACAAGGAGGGCGAGGGGAAGGGGCTGGCGCAAAGGGTGTTCTTCCTCGTCTCTGGGCAGCGACAGGAGATCGAAATCCAGCTCGAGGCCGGAGATGAACATGAGGAAGATGAAGCCAAACCAGGCCAGGAAGTCCAGGATGGCGTTGGGCTCGATCAGGTTGAGTCCGCTGCGGCCGATCAGGATCCCCACCACAATCTCACCCACGACGACCGGTATCCGCACCCGGCGCAGGCGCATGGCCAGCATAGGGACCAGGGCCGCGAGGAAGGTGATCAGCAGGAGGGATGCCAGAATCTCTTCGTTGTGTGCTTCCATCCGGTCGCGTGGTGCGTACTTGTGGGGTGGGGCTACGGGGATCGGGCCGAGTTCGGCCGCGGCTTCAGGTGTTTCTGTCGGGGAGAGCGGGCTGAGATGTTTCCTCGGGTGTCTCTTTCGGCTCGGCCAGCGTGTGGCCCGGTGCGACCAGTGCTACCAGGGTTTGGTCCGGCTGTGGCGTGTAGTCCTGATCGGTGGAGAGGATGCGCAGCCGGCCGTTCTCCAGCACGAACATGGGCAGGGCGTAGTCCCGACAGGCTTCGACAAAGGCATCGTAGTCGAACGCGTGCGAGAGGGTCACCTTGCACAGGCTCCAGCCCTGGCCGAAGCGCTCGCTCAGTACCCGGAAACCGGCATCTTCATCGAAAAGCACGCGGCCGACCAGGTATGATGGCAGGGCGTCGGCCGGTCCCCGGCGCAGCGGTAGCTGGTAGACATGTGAGCGACCGAAGACGTCGGCCAGGTGCAGGACGGCCAGGGCATTGACCTCGTCGTTGGAGGTGAGGGCCAGGGCACGACCGATGCCGCCCAGGTCCATTTCTTCCACCACTTCCTCATAAAGAATATTGCCCTGCACCGCGTTCAGGCCCTCGTTTCGGGCCATGAAGACGTGCCGGGGGTTGGTGTCGACCAGGACGACCTTCACCCCTTCCTCTTGCAGGAAACGGGCCAGGGCGCGTGCCCAATCATGTGCGCCGATGAAGAGCAGGCCCTGCGGATCCGACTCTGCCAGACCCAGGCGCCGGGCCATCGGCCCTGCCGTAAGTCCATAGACCATGACCGTTCCGATGATGACCAGGAAGGTGATGGGCACCAGGCGTTCGGCATCGGCAAAGCCCTGGTGGGACAATTCCAGGGCAAAAATGGAGGCCACCGCCGCGGCGACAATGCCCCGCGGGGCCATCCAGGCCAGGAAAAGCCGTTCATTCCGTTGGAGGGTTGAACCCAGAGTGGAGAGGTAGACCATGAGGGGGCGGGCGATGAGGATAAGCACGGCCAGGAATACCAGGCCCGGCCATCCCAGCCCGAGTAACTGGGCAAACTCCAGGCGGGCTGCCAGGAGCACGAAGAGGCTGGACGTGATCACGACACCCAGATCTTCTTTGAATTCGACGATGCGTTTGAGCTGCAGGCTACGCTGGTTGGCGAGCACCATGCCCATCACAGTGGTGGCCAGGAGCCCCGATTCGGTGGCCAGGGTATTGGAAAGGGCAAAGATGGCGATGACAAGCATAAGGGTGAAGGCGTTCTGCAAATGGTCGGGAATCAGAAATCGCCGCAGCATCAGGGCCAGCAGCCGGGCGCCGGCCCAACCCGTGGCTGCACCGATGATAACGATCTGCAGAAGCGCAATAAAGGCCTGGCCCGAGGCTTCGCGTACATTGGCGGCCAGTAGAGCATCAAAGACCAGCAAGGCGAGGGTAGCGCCAATGGGGTCGATGACGATGCCTTCCCAACGCAAAATCGAGCCTACCTGGCCGATGGGCCGGATGTCGCGCAGCAGGGGGAGGATGACGGTGGGACCGCTGACGATGAGGATGGCGCCCAGCAACACCGCCAGCGAAGGCTGAAGGTTGAGCAGCAGGGCGGCTGCAACGGCGGCGACGGCGCCCGTGACGAGCGCGCCAACGGAGATGAGGTTGCGCACGACCCGGCCGATAGTTGCCAGCTCGCTCAGTCGCAGGCCGAGCCCCCCTTCGAAAAGAATGATGCCGACTGCCAGAGAGATGAAAGGGAAAAGCAGGTCTCCGAACATCTCATCCGGGTCCAGCAGGCCGGTGGCAGGTCCCAGCGCAAAGCCAAAGATGAGGAGCAAGAGGATCGAGGGAATGTGCAGTCGCCATGCCAGCCACTGGGCGATGATGCCCGTGAAGATAATGGTGGCCAGGCCGATGATAAGGGATTCGGTCACAGGTGGTTCCTCGTATACTGGATCGAGTGAGGAGGGAGACGTTGTCGATTCATGTCTTTCGGCCCCGGCCCGGCAGGCCCGGGTTGCGTCCGGCGGCTATTGTAGCAGACATCGGAGCAGAGGTATACTCTGGTGTCAGGCTGCGGGGCCGGGAAAAACGCTTTGCCGTCGCCGCCGCTCGACGAGCAGCCGCCGTCTTGTCTTGGCGTGGGATCTGTGGTGCTACAACACCGGCGGGGCCGGGCGATGGCATCGGCCCAACGGTGTGCGTTTCAACTTGGGGGGCGGCTGGGGGACGGCGCCCCCAGGGAAAAACCGCGGCCACACCCAACCGGTCACCTACCCGCCGCTTCAGCTCGCCGTGCCGTGCTGTGTGGCCCGGCATCCGGACAGGCCGGAAAGCCGGTCCCACATCCAGCCCCTCCTGAGACGCTGAAACCCCGGCGGTCGGTCTGGCAGGCCGGGGCCGCGGATGTGGGGCAGCGCCCCCGCTCTCTCGCTTGCAGGGGGCAACCCTTACCGGCCCAGCGCATCGGCTGCCCCCGTTTTGAAACGCATCCGGCCCGATGTATGATTTTGACACGGCCTTCGCTGCGATGGTATGATCACTCAACAACGAGCCCGAAAGGCCGCTCCGTGGAGGGTTGGCCGAGTGGACGAAGGCGGCTGTCTTGAAAACAGCTATACCGGAAACGGTATCGAGGGTTCGAATCCCTCACCCTCCGCCTGGTTCCAACCCCGAGACGGCCGAACGCCGCTTGTCAGGTCATCGTCGCCGACCTGGTTCAAAGTGCATATCTGGGGAGGTCGCATAGTCTGGTCGAGTGCGCCCGCCTGCTAAGTGGGTAGGGGCTGAACAAGTCCCTCGAGGGTTCAAATCCCTCCCTCCCCGCCTGACAGAACCGCCGCCCTTGTTTTGCGGCGGTTTCTTCTTGGGGATGGTGGCGGCTGCCTGGGAGCAGAGTTGTTCACTTGGGAGGAGGGTCCTGGTTCGCCGAGGAACCGCAGGTAAGGCACCCGGTTGGCGAAGGAATCCGCTGGTGAGAAGGCAGCGTCGCGGACGTTGTTCTCGGGGCATCCCAGCATTGACCGAGGACGGATGCTTCGCGAGCGGTCCGAGGTAGCCAGGGGAATAGACGCGGCTCGCGCCCGCAGGACACCTTCCGACGAGCGGGGGACACACGCGTTTCTGGTCGCGGGTGACAAAGTATTGACATCTCCATCACGCTCAAGTATACTTAGTTTGCGTGATGTTAACGATCACAGCATGGTCGTGTTCCTTCTCTTTCCCAAACCAGGGTCCGATATCCATGCACACACCGGCAACGAGTTCTCGATGGAGACAGGCGACTGTCAGGCCATGGCAGACCACGGGTAGGAATGTGCATGCACGGAGGAAGGAGCGCCTGACATGGGCAACGCCGGTCGTGAAGGCCGGCCGCACGGTCATCGTTTGGGTGTTGCGCACAGGCTACGGTCAGGCGATGTCCGGCAAGGTGACCGCGGCAGATCTCCGCACAATCGTCGCCGGTCGCATTGGCAGGTGGTACCGCCGGTCTCGAGCGGTTCACCCTGCAATCGAACCATCCACTCTGTCATGACCAACCAACGAAGGAGGTGATGCCCGGCAACCGAGGTGCGATAGCAACATGCACTGTTTGAAGCGGACAAAGTGTTCCAACCTTTACCAGCTCACGTCGGTACAGGCAATGCGGCCTGTGCAATCGCAAACATCAGATACGCCCGGTAGTATCTGAGCACGACAACGAGGAGCAAGTCCTATGAAGTCCAAATTCTTCCTGCGCATAGTTGCAGTGACAGGTTTTGTCGTTCTGTTGGGATTGCTGGTGGCGGCGTGTGCGCCGGCAGCACCCGCTGCACCAGCGGCCGAAGCACCCGCCGCCGAGGCCCCAGCGGCTGAGGCGCCCGCGGCTGAGGCCCCTGCCGTCGAAACCAAGTATCATGAAGCGCCCATGCTGGCCGAACTGGTGGCAAAGGGCGAATTGCCGCCTGTGGACGAGCGTCTGCCCGAGGAGCCGCTGGTCGAAGAAGTGGTAGATGAGATCGGCCAATACGGCGGCACG
>RFJM01000485.1 GCA_003694905.1 Caldilineae bacterium | reverse complement strand
TTGCACGCAGGTTAGGTACGCTAGCCCGGCGACATATCCGATAACCGACGGAAAGAGCGTGCTCGTCTACTTTAGCGCGAAGTAGAGATCAGCGCGCACGTTGCCTGTGCAAAATTGTAGCGCTCCCACCAGCGGAAGGGCGGCGGATACCTTCGGGCCAGATTCTGCCAGGTGAAAAAGCAGGCAGGAATCCCGGCCCGCCGGGCCAGCCCCATGGCCTGCCTCGTAGCCAGGTTGTAGGGCTCCTCATCGATGTGAAAGAGATCCGGCTGTATGGCCTCGAATTCCTGCCTCAGCCGGGGGTAGTAATGAAGATGAAAGCGGCCGGCAAAGCGTATAGGCGTCGTGCGCAGTTCGTAACCTTCTGTGTAGACCCGCTCCAGCACCTGTTCGCCACGATCGTCTCGCCAGGCCGGTGGCGTCAGTACAACCAACTCCATCTCCGGCAGCTTGGCCAGCTCCTCGAGCTTCTTCTGATAGGCTCCGACGATGCAGGCTTTCGATAGCATGAGAACGCGCATGGCCGTGATTCTAGCCTCGCCGACCTGCTGCGGGCAACTTTGCGCGACCCGGTGGCGACAGTGGCTGTGGTACAATGGCTGCAGATTCATTTCCGCACCAGCAAGGAGTGCCCAATTATGTCCGATCCCCTGCTATTCGATGTCAGCGGCGGCATCGCCACCGTTACCCTCAATCGTCCCGATAAGCTCAACGCCCTCACCACCTCCATCACCGGCGCCTTCCTCGACATCCTCAAGACCTGTGCCCGTGACGACTCCATACGCTGTGTCGTGCTCACGGGCAGCGGTCGCGGTTTCTGCGCAGGCCAGGATCTGGAAGAATTCATGAGCGTGCAGGGGGAGTGGTCGGTGAGTGACCATCTTCGACGCGGATACAATCGCATCATCAGTGGCCTGTGGAATCTGGAAAAGCCGGTGATCGGCAAGATCAACGGCGTGGCAGCAGGTGCGGGGCTGGGCCTGGCCCTGGCTACGGATCTGCGCATCGCCTCGGATCAAGCGGCGTTCACGGCTGCATTCATAGGCATCGGGCTGGTTCCGGACAGCGGGGTGAGCTGGTTCCTGCCGCGGTTGGTGGGGCAGGCCACGGCATTTGAGCTATTGGTGAGTGGGGAGAAGGTGAATGCCGACCGCGCTCTGCAACTGGGTCTGGTCAACCGGGTTGTCCCCCACGACGCCCTGGATGCCGCCGTGGCCGAGCTGGCCCAACACCTGGCTGCCGGCCCCACCCGTGGAATCGGCCTGACCAAGCGCGTGCTCCACAAGACCGCCTCCCTCTCGCTGGCCGAGGCCCTGGAATACGAAGCCCTCGTACAGGATATCGCAGTCAATACAAATGACCACCGGGAAGGGGTGGCAGCGTTCTTGCAGAAGCGCCAGCCCCAATTCCAGGGCAGGTGAGGCACACCCTCGCGGCTCAACCACCTTCGATTTGCGCGCGTACCTGCTGGGTGAGCGCATCGGCCGGCACGATCTGTTCGGCCAGGTCCAACGCTGCCAGGGCTGCCTCCTTCTCTCCCAGCTCTGCCAGATACAGGGCGCGGTTGATGAGCATGAGTGCATGCACGCGAGCCACCTTGCGCGCGGGTTCGTCGGGTAGGCGATCCCAGCGCCCGCGCAGATGCTCGAGCTGCCAGCTCAACCCGGCCAGAGTTGGCATCGGCCTACTCGGGTCTTCCAGACGAAAGGTGAGTCCTGCCGGTATCCAGGTGTAGCCGGCCCCTACGCCCGGTTCCATGTGCAGACCGAGATGCACCGGTCCGAGATGTTTCGCGGTCGCGATGAGGGCGTTGATGGCGGCGATGGAGGCGTCCTGCAGCGCGGCAACGGCCTGCGGGTTTTGCTCGAAGCGGGTAGGGTCGGCCTCCCATTCGTCTCGCAGAGCTCGGTAGTGCTGAAGGGCCGGCTGCGCCGCAGTGGTCAGCTCAGGATAGCGTCGTTCCAGCGAGTCGAGATACCAGTCTCGGCGCATCAGTTCCACATCGATGACGCGCAGGTCCGCGCGCTCACCCATGACATACCGGTAGTACAGGCTGGGGCTGTAAAACTGCCAGTCGCGGGTGAAAATCGTACCTCCCTGGGCGACTTCCGCGGTCAGGTTGCGATAGTAATCCCTGTGGTACCAGTAATCCGAGCGGTCGGCCACCCCCACGTTCGAGAGAAGCGTCAGCGCGGGTAGCAGAAAAAGGCTCGCTACGATCCACCGCTGTGACCGGAACCGGTCGGCCAGGCATTGCACCGCATGCTGCGCTCCCCACATCAGTGGCACCAACAGCAAGAGATGCACCAGGAGGTAGTAGGCGTCCTGGTCATCTTCGATGGCGTAGGCGAGGGCGTAGGCAGTACCCGACGCGATCCCAACCAACAGAAATTCGAGAATCCGAGGCCGATGTTTGCGCCCCCACCACAGGCCCCAGGCCATCAGCGGCAGGCCGAGAGGGCTGTATTGCCAGAACAACAGGGACATGGCGAAGCGCAGCTCGCTCAGCAGCGATTGCGGGCGCAGGTCGATATTGCTACGATACTGGGCAGCACTCACATGCCGCCAGAAGCGCCGCAGATTGTCGGGATCGCCCCAGTTGAGGAGGGGATCCTGCGCAGCCCGCCACGGCAACCAGGCATAGGCCCCCAGTCCCAGGCACAGCATGAGCGCCGAGGCAAAGAAGAGGCGCCTGTCGAGGTGGTGACGCCGGCGATAAAGGGCCAGCGCAAATGCCGGTGCGAGCAGGGCCGTCGTGGCAAGATGCGCGCCCAGCGCCAGCCCGTAGCTTGCGGCGGCCGCCCTCAGCCAGCCCCGACTCGAGTGCTCATCCGGTGCCAGATACCAGCGGAAGAAGCCGTAGAGGCTCACGGCCACGAGCAGTGTGTTTAGGGCATAGACTTCGGTGGTGTTTGCCCAAACCCAGAAACTGCGCCCCACCGCGAAAGTCAGAGCCACGGCCGCGGGCAGCGCTGCACCGCGGCGCACGGGGTGCCCATCTGCAAGCATGCCCTGAGGAGAGAGCGGTCGGGACAGGACGGATGCCGGGGCCATGAGCAGCCTGAGCCAAAGCCAAAGCACGGGCAGGGTAAGCGTCGCCAGCAGCGCCGAGAGTCCGTTGAGCAACCGCGCCGGTTCGGCGAAGGGTAGATGGGACACCGGCCAGGCCAGCCACAGCCAGGTGGGGAATCCCGGTGCGTGGGCCACGCCCGCGCCGTACGCGGCCAGTACCAGTTCGCCGGCATCGGTACCGGTCACGGTGGGCGCCAGGGTGAGCAGGTAGACAACTCCGCCCGCAGCCATCACGAGTAGAGGCCAGAGCCGATCTCGCAGCGAACTCATTCCGATAGATTAACGCAGAGTTCATAGAAAGGTACCAGCGCCGCCAACACTGCCAGCAATTGACGGGCGGTGCCGTCTCCCCAGGCCAGCGCCGTCTGCGGCATCACCTGCGCATACAGGCTCAGCGATGCATCGTCGTGCGAACCCAGGTCGGCCAATCGAAATCCGATTTCTTCCGGCAGAGCCGGCCGCGGAAGGGAGCAGGCCTCCCGCCAGGTCAATTCTCCCCCTTCGTAGCGCCAGCACCCGCCCAGAGCACCACCGCGCTCATCACTCAGATCGGTCAGGGTCAGATCGAAAGCGTGGAGCAGATAGAGGAGCAGGGGCACAGTCACGGCGTCATGCTCCAGTCGGCGGCAGAACGCTTGCCAGTGGGGACCACGGCAGGGCAGCCAGGCACCCCAGCGCAGGGCAGACGGTGAGGCAGCCACGAACAAAGCCATGTGCAGGCCATCGGGAGGAAATCGGTAGTGGACACGGCGGGCGATGTGCAAGAGATTGCTCCCCGGCACACCCCACGACTGATACCGATCGCCATACCACCGCCGCAGAGCTTTGCAGATCTGGCCGCCCAATGCTCCGCGGTGCCGCCAGTGGGTGCCCCGCACCTGAGTGCCGAAGTCGTGTGCATGGAATCCGCTAAAGGCTGGCATAGGGCAAGCTCCCGAACAACTACCGTGATTCCGCCGGAACAGGGAGTAGGATAAGGCAGTCCGGTGGTTTTGTCTAGTCGAGATTTGGGTAGGGGTGCGTTTCAATTTGGGGGCAGCTGGGGGTGGCTGCGT
>RFJM01000484.1 GCA_003694905.1 Caldilineae bacterium | reverse complement strand
TCCTGGGACATGCGTGTGGCCGATCCGGCCTGGATTGGTGCCAAGCTGCGCCAGCTGCTCGACTATGCCGAGCTGCGCGGCGAGTTCTGGGCACACGTTCCGGGCGAGGAACGTTCTCGGCTCTATCCCTCCACCGTGGCCTACGTGGCCCGTCTCATCGTTCACCGTTTCGCCATGCTCTCCATCCTCGACGAGGAGGGCTATCCCATGGAACACATGGGAGGCGTGAGTTTCGAGGAGGACGAGGAGAAGGTGGTCGCGTTGCGTGCTGCGGGCGCCATGGAGAACCGCATGATGGCCGGCAAGCGCTGCGAGGAGTGCGGTCACTACGCGGTCATCCGTCGCGATGGCTGTGAGTACTGCACCGCCTGCGGTGCCCTGGGCAGTTGTGGTTGAACCCCTGCGGGCAGATCGGGCCATGGGTATCCCCCATGGTCCGACTACCCGAAATCTTTTGAGGAGCGACATCATGCACGAGATGACAGCAAGTGGTCTGGAGGGGGCGCGCTACCTGGTGCGCAACCTCGGTGACGACACCGGTTGCGCGACCAAAGCGCAGCTCAGGAAAGTCCTGTTCGGACGCTATCGCGGGCGCCGGGTGGCGATCCACTGCACCCGTCCCGAGAACCGCGCGAAGGTGATTCTCTTCGTCGTGGTGCCGAGGACTGGGGAGCGTTTGCGCTACTCCTACCTCGACGCTCCCGTCGATCTGGAAGTGTTGCCATGAGCGCGCAGCCCGCATATTGCCCGCCTCTCCTGGGGCGGACGGTTGACGAGGTGCTCGAGGCCTGGAAGCAATTGCAGGCCTCTGGCGACACGCATGCGCCAGGCATGCGCCTGGTGGGCTGGGTGGTGGACGAAGGCCTGCGTTTTGACTGGATGGAGGGACGTCTCTGGCGCCTGCATGCGCCCGGCGAGGCTCCCTCGTTGCGCACTCCCGCCTCGCCCCGCGAGATCTTCGATCTCGAGCGGGCGATCGAACGCGGCGGCGTGCAAATCCAGTCCGAGCCGGTGCCTGGGCTCACGGGTTCCCGCATCACCAAGCCGCTGGGGGTCCGGGTGTATCACCAGGCGACCGGGCGCCCCTTGGGCGAAATCTGATCCGCATTCAGCCTGTAAGTTTTCCCGGCATCATCTGCCGGGCTTTTTCAAGCCCATCGGCTCTGTGGTCCGGTGAGTTTGAAAAAGCCTTTTTTCTTGCCTGGCCAACCAGGCACGTGGACGCTCGCCACGAAAAACAACGAGCAGGACTCCCGGACTTTCGGGAGAGTCGCAACCGGGCCAAGGAGGAGAACCATGATCCACTGGCCTGATCTCAACTTCCCGCCCATCAATCTCCATAACGCACCGCGAATACAGGTGCGTGTACCGGAATATCCGGTTGGGGTTCGGCGCAGGAAGTTGCAGCCGCATCCGCATCAGATGCGGCTGGCGCGCCTGCGGGCCTTGCTCGCCGCGCGCCGTTGAAGGTATGCCCGCCACCCCGGGTCCGGAAACACTGCAATGCGCCCCGGGTGGGGGGCGCAATGGAGGGAGACATGTCGGTGACCGAAATGTTTCCAGGAGAGAAGGGCTGCGTGCCGGAGCCGGTCGCATCAAACGTGCGGTGCGATCACATTCCGTACGGGCAGATGCTCGACTGGCTGCCGGCTGCGTTGCTGCTCAGACGGCGTAACGGCCCCTGCGGCCGCGTTCGCCTCGACCCTCTCGGTTTTGGCGAAGCCATCGTCTACGGCTGCCATGTAAAGGTCCGGATCCATCCGGATCCGCAGGGCTGGCGGCGCTACGGGGAACCGCGCTACGGCAGATTGAGCGAGGCCTGGGCACCGGGGGCCATTGCACTGCCCGAAGGTGCGCCGACCCGCTGGTTTCTTCCCGCAACGCCCTACCGGGTGCTGCGCGAGGAGGCGCGAGACTGGAAACTCAGCCGAGCGCAGGCCGATCTCTGGGCCCGCCGTCTGCTGCGCATCCATCGCGACAGGGCCCTCGGCTATGGCCGGGAATGGGACTACGTCTCGGCCGTGATCGACGTCCACCGCAAGGGTCGCCGCCTCATCCGACGGCATGATGGGCTGCGGCGCACGCTGGGGATGCAAGACGTCCGTCTCGAGCAGGAGCTCTTTCTGCGCGCCGAGCTGCAGGCCTTTACATTGCGGGGGAGATGACATGGAAGCCCAGAGAGACAGCCGACAGTATGACGCCTATCAGAGAATGCTGATCATCGAGCGCCTCTGCAGGGTGCGGCGCAGAGAACTGCGAGTCGAGCTTGATCGGCTGCGGTTTCGCCTGTTGATGCCTGGCGCCCGTGCAGTGGACGAACCGCTCTATCGGGCGCATGTGCGCGAGCTCATGGCACGCGCCGCGAACGGCGACTCGCTCGAGTCGGCTACAGAAGCCGAAGTACTGTTGGCCTTGGAACGCCAGGACGGGCAACTCAACCCTCAGGCAACCAAGCTGAAGCGTTTCTTGGATGCGAAGGTGCGAAGGGGAGAAGAGGGCCGGATCCCCGATCGGCTGCTCTTCGACCGCTTGCGGCACCTGGTGAACCGTCGCCCCCGACCAAAACGACGTCTTGATCAATTACTTCTTGACCAATCACTTGAGGACACGAGTGGGC
>RFJM01000483.1 GCA_003694905.1 Caldilineae bacterium | reverse complement strand
GTGTCATGCCCTTCAACAATGTGCTCATCGAAGTCCACCTGACGGGCCGGGAACTGCAACAGATACTGGCCGGGAAGTGGATGATCACGGCCGTGGGAGGAATGCAACGCCGGGGTCTGGGCTGGGTGCTGGAGCGGACCGGCCGCCCGCCGGAAGCCGATGTCACCTACAGTGTACTGGTCAACGACTTCATGTATGCGGGTGGGGATGGCTTTGGCCTGCTGGCCGAGTTCGACCCCGACGCCTACGACACGGGGATCGACTGGCGTCAGCCGGTAATCGACTGGATCATCGCGCAGGGGTCCAGCCGGGAACGGCCGCTGGACGCGGCCATCGCCGGGCTGCAAGAGTGATGGTCAGACCCTGCTCCCCCGGAGCAGCGCGGCGACCTCGGCCGCCGTCGGCATCGAGACCATGGTGCCGGCTCGTGCGGCCGCGATGGCCCCACAGGCGTTGGCGTAGACTACGGCATCGGCAAGACTCCGGCCCTCGAGCAAGGCCAGCACCAGCCCCGCGGTGAAAGCGTCGCCGTCGCCCGCACTGTCCACCACCTGCACCGGGAACGCCGGACTCCACCACAGCTTGCGGTCTTGAGCGACCAGCGCACCCCGCCCGCCCATCTTCAACACCACCGTCCTGGCACCTTGCTCCAGCAGTTGCCTGGCCGCCTGCTCGGCTGCCGCGCTCTCGGCCAACGAGTAGCCCACCATCGCCTCTGCCTCAGCCTGGTTGGGCGTGAGCACTGCAGCACCCTGCCAGAGCACCGGAGTATAGGGCCGCGCCGGTCCGGCATCCACGAAGACCGGAAGGTTGTGAGCACGCGCCAGCTCGACCGCCCTCAGGAGGCATGCCTCCGGTGCCTCGAAGTTAAACAGGAGTCCATCCAGAACCGGTAGCAGGGGACGCAGCGCTTCCTCCACCCATGCGACCGGCAGGGTAAGGTTGGCGCCGGGGTCGATGATGAAAGCGGTCTGACCCGTAGCTTCCACCAGCAGGATGCCCGAGCCGGTAGGATGCTCGGGATCCGCTCGCACGGTCGAGATGCTCACACCCTCTTGCTCCAGCGCCTGTCTGGCCATAGCGGCAAACGCGTCCGACCCGGTGTTGCCAAGGAGGTAGGCGCGGCCGCCCAGTCGCGTGAACGCCACGGCCGCGTTGGCGGCCTTGCCGCCGGGCATCACACGGATGCGTTTGGCGTGGAGGTTTTCGCCGCTGCGCGGCAGGCGCGGCGTCTGCACGACGATGTCGGCGACGATGGAACCGATGACGGCAATCGCGGGCATAGGTCGAGTGTAGCTCATCTCTCGTGCTAACGCCACTATCGAGAATGAGAGCCATCTCACCCAACGGGCGGAGGCGGTACTTGCCAGGCGGCGAATTCTCTGTTAACCTGCGCTGCCCTCTCGTGGAGGGCAGATCTTGCATAGGAACATCGTGATATGTCTGAAAAACGGGAAAGCTTCTTGCAGCGACTCAGCCGGGTTGTGTTGGGTATCTTTGGCTGGCGGGCCGAAGTGCTGGCGCCTCTCCCCGCCAAGTGTGTCATCGTGGGCGCTCATCATACGTCCAACTGGGACCTGATCATGGGCCTGCTGCTGATGGGGGCCACCGGTTATCGTTTTCGCTGGCTGGCGAAGGACAGCGTCTTCTGGGGTCCGCTGGGTGTGGTCCTGCGCTTTCTGGGCGGTATCCCGGTAAACCGCCGGGAGCGCAATCAGCTGGTGGCCCAGATGCGCGACCGGTTCCAGGAGGCCACATCCCTAAAACTGGCCATCACGCCCGAGGGTACGCGCGGCGAGACCCCTTACTGGAAAAGCGGTTTCTATCATATTGCAATCGGCGCGGGGGTGCCCCTGGTGCTGGGTTATGCCGACTATCGGCGCAAGGTGGTAGGCTTTGGTCCGATCCTGGAGCCCACGGGCGACATTGTAGCGGACTTCGAGCAGATCCGGGAGTTCTATGCCGATATCACCGGCAAGTATCCCCGCAATCACGGCATCATGAAGCTGAAGTTGCAGAACGAAGGGCCGGCGGTACCGTAGAGTGGCAGCCGGCAGATGATGCCGTCCTCATGCCACGAGTATCTGCAGAAGCCAGAACGCGAGCATCCCTGCCACGATGGTGAGCAACACATTGCCGCTACGCCAGGCCACGATTCCGGCCAGGATGGCTGCGGGCAGGCGGTGATTGTCGATGCCCACGGCCAGACGTCCGTCGCGAAAGAGCACCTCGCCGACGGTGATGGCCGTCAGCACTGCGGTGGGAATGTAGCGCATGGTCTGCAGAGACCACGCGGGGAGCTGCTTGCGGCCGAGGTAGTGGAGGGGTACAAGGCGGGTCAGGTAGGTCACCAGGCCCATGCCCAGCACGGTGAGGAACTGGATCATACACGACGCTCCAGCCAGGTACCGACGAGGATACCGACGAGAGAGGCGGCGACCAGGCCTAGCTGGTAAGGCAGGCCATGCGCCAGTACGGCGATGATGCCGGCAGAGATGGCCGCGGCGATGTTGGGGCGGTCCCGCAAGGTGGGGACGACCAGACCGATGAAGGTCAGCGCCAGGGTAAAATCCAGCGCCCAGCCGGGAGGAAGCTGCGCGCCCACCAGCACACCGACGACGGTGCTCACCTGCCACACCGTCCACAGAGTGAGACCCGCGCCCAGCAGAAACCAGCGGCGGTGAATCGCATCGGCTTCTCGACGATAGTCGATGATGGTCACGGCGTAGGCTTCGTCCGTCAGCAGGTAGGCCAGAAGCGCGTACCAGCGATCGGGCAGTGCCCGCAGGTACGGGGAGAGGGAAAAGCCGTAGAGGGCGTGGCGCAGGTTGACGATGAAGGTTGTGAGGATGACGATGGCGGGTGGAGCACCCGCGCCGATCAGTTGCACGCCGATGAATTGTGCAGAGCCGGCGAAGACAATGCTGGACATGGCCACGGCCAGCCAGGGCGGCAGGCCCGCGGCCAGGGCCAGGACACCGTAGATCAGCCCGAAAGGTGTGACACCCAGCGCCAGCGGCAGCTCGCGGCGGACGCCCGCCAGGAAGCGGGCTCGGGATGTGCTGGCGGGCGGGTCGGGTGTCATGCCGGCAGGGAAGCCTGGATGACGCCGCGGCGCCCGTTGACCAGCCAGTCGGGGTCCTGCTCCTGCAGTTTTTCCTCGAGCCCTTCGGGCAGGCCCAGCAGATGCTCGCCCTTGAGGGTGCGCAGGGCAACGAGGGCGGCAGGGAAGTAGAAGAC
>RFJM01000063.1 GCA_003694905.1 Caldilineae bacterium | reverse complement strand
GCCAGCGGCACCCGCCGGCCCAACGACCCCAAAGGTCTGCGCCACAGCGCTGCCCGTCTCTTCATCGACCTGGCACGGGACGGCGACCGCCTTGGCGTCATCTCTTTTCATACCTTCCCCACCGCCTACGGTGAGCTGGCGCAGGGCCGGCTGACCACCATCGTAGGCACCGAGGCCAAGGATGCTCTCAAGGCCACCATCGTTCAGCCCACCGAGCCACCCTCGGACGAGCGGCTGACCGACATGCGCCTGGCCCTGCAGATGGCTCGCGACGTGCTCCGGGCCAATCGCGAGGGACATCGCCAGTTCATCGTCTTCCTCACCGACGGCCAGCCCTGGCCCCCCGACCAGCGCCGAGAATTGATCGCCGCCATCGACGATCTGGCTGCGGATGGTGTCACCATCTTCCCCGTTCTGCTGGGGAATGATATTGACATGGGGGTGGCCGAGCGCATGGCCCGCCGCAGCGGCGGCCTCATCCAGTCGGTCGAGCAGGCCGGCGACCTGCTGGCCGCCTATGCCCGTATCTACGGCTTCATCCAGACGGAGCGCTACGTCGACGACGTGCTGCTGCCCGACGGTCAGACCGGCACATTCCGCACTGCCAGCGAGCAGGGCATCACCCGTCTGAGCATCGTGCTGCCCAAACTGGAGGAAGAAGACTCTGCCTTTGCCGCGCTCACCCGCAACGGCGAAGACCTGCTGGGCCAGGAGACGCTGGAGGATGGCACGACCCTGCTGCGCAGCGGCGACCAACACTACGAAGTCATTTCCCTGGCCAACAATACTCCCATCAGCGGCGAATGGACCCTGAAAGCCACCAGCGCCCTGGAGGCGGGCGCTCCCGTTGCCCTCATCATTGCCGACTCCGTCGACTCCCTGGTTATGCGTTTCCCCGCAGCGGACAAAGACGGTAGCCCGGCAGCACCCCGCTACTATCCCGCCGGCAAGCCGGTTTTGCTCGGGGTGGAAGTGAGGCAGGGGACCGCGCGCATGCCCGGGCTCGAGGTCCAGGCCATTCTCAACGAAGTGCAGTATCCCCTCCGCAGCGACGGTCTCTCCGGCGACGGCAGCCTGTACTGGACCATCCTCAATCCCGGCCCGGCCACCCCCGGCGAGCAGAAACGCGTACAGATCCAGATTGGGCGGGAGCTGGCACCGGTACGCCTGCAAAAACAGTTCACCCTCATCGCCGGGGAATTCCCCCAACTGGTCGCCGACTCGCCCACCGAGCGCTCTCCCGGCCTGCAGGAGGACGGCCGTCTCGAGCTGCGCGCCCACTTCGAAGGCGATACGCCGCCCCAGGACGCGGCCGTCACGGCTTTTATCACCGACAAGCGCAGCGGCCAGGTCACCGTCATTGATGTCCCCTGTGATCTGGACGGCACCTGCGTTGACCGCAGCTTTGAACCCACCCTGGGTACCAACTACGACGTTACCTTCATTGCCCGTGGCAGCGTTGGCGAAACCACCTACACCGACTTTGCCCAGGGCACCCTGGTTATGCGTGATGTGCTGCGACTGGACACGCTGCCACCCATTCTCGATTTCGGTCGCATCCCCAACTACGAAGAATCCCTCACCTGGGACATCGTACTGACCGCCTACACGGACCAGCAAGTCGAGCTGGATGCTCGCCTGGAACTGGAAGTGGGGGGCCAGCCTCTACCGCCGGGGACGGTGGGCCTCAGTCTGTCGAGACCGACCCATCGCGAGAGCAACCGCTACAGTTCCCTGCTCCGACTGACAGGCTTCGACAAACTGCCTCCCGGCGAGTACACCGGCCGCATCTATTTCGAGTCCCCCGCGGCAGTGGACCTGGACCCGCCTTCGGTCGCCGTCCGTTTCACCATCCCCGTTCCCGAGATCACCCTTACCCTACCCGATGCCCCTGACCTGGGCGACATCATTCGCCTGGGGGAACCCCACGAATTCAACATCGAGGCCGAATTCAGCGACGGCAAGGTAAGTGACCTGGAAGCGCAACTGGTACGGCTAAGCGCCGATGGCAACACCGTCGATCAGGGCGATTTCCGGGTCAACGTAGGTAGTGCCACGCCGGTACAGAGCGGCAGCCGCCGCTATCTCATCCCGGTCCGACTGGTGGCGGACGAGCGCCCGCGCCCCGGCCGCTATCAGGGCACCATTGCCTTTTCCTCCCCCGACGGCAAGATCGTGGATCCCTCGCGCATCCAGATCACCTTCAACGTGCCCCGACCCATCACCACCATTCGGCTTAGCAGCGACAGGTTAGACTTCGGCTCCGCCGCTGACCTGACCGATCCCATCAGCACCATGCTCCATATTCAGCAGAGCATCCTGGACGAGCCGCCGCCACTCACCTTCACGCTGGAGGATGTGCGTTTCCCCCAGGGCGAGGGAAACACGCCGTTGCCCACTCTCAGCGTGACCAGCGGTATCGTCCGTCAGGCCGAAGACGGCAGCTTCCGCGTGCCCCTGTTCTTGCGAGCGGATGGGCCTGTTCCGGCGGGCAGCGTGGAGGGCGCCATACGCATCGATTCGCCTGAGGACGTGCTCATCGAGCCGGCCAGGATAGACTTCGTCGTCCGGCAGCTTACACCGCTGGAGGCCCTTGGGCAGCGACTCTCTCCGGGCGTCAACTTCCTCCGCACCTGGTTTGTGCCCCTGCCCTTGATCCGCTGGCGCGGGCTCGTCGGTTGGCTGGTACTCCTGGTGTTGATCAACACCATACTGCGGCTGCGCACTTCCAGCGCCGAAGGTGCCGGCGTCGTCAATGCCGAAGAATCAGGGCAGACGGTGCGGCTTTCCGGCCGCCGCCCTCTCTATCTCGTCCTCGACGGCGATGTCGTGCAGCTGAGCCGAAACAAGAACGACCAAAGCAGGGCGCTGGCCATCATCACCTACGAACAGCAGGTTGACAGCAACAGCTCGCGGCTGGTCTGGCGGCCGGTACTACGGCCCAATCCACTGGCGCCGGAACCCGTCCTGGTATCGGTGTGGATGCGCCGCAACAACCGCTGGCTGCTTGTCAAAGACGAGGGCAAAGCTCTCTGGAACGGCGCCCGTTTCCGACTCCGTTTCCCCCAACGTAGCGTTCGCTACCACTTCCGCTATGCGGCCCAATAAGAGGTGACCATGGCAGAGTTTGATATCGATTCCCCCTTCGAAGAAGGCCTGACACGCAAGCCCACGCTGGTCCCCACCCTGATCCTGGGGTTGGGCGGAACCGGCATCGGCACTCTGCGCGCGTTCAAACGCCGCATGCGGCAGGCGCTCAATATTCCCCCGCTGGAAGAGGGGCCGGGCATCATCCAGCTCCTGGGTGTCGACACCGTCCCCTGGATCAACCCGCCCGGCGAGGAATACCTGCACCGCCACGAATATGCCTACATCGGCGGCTACAACGCCACCCAGGTCCTGCGCCATCTGGACAATCATCCCACCGTCAAGGCCTGGTGGAAGTGGGATGCCCGCGCCGTGCCTCTGGGCCAGATCCACAGTGGCGCCCGGCAGACCCGCTGCGTGGGCCGGCTTTCCCTCTACCGCCGCTACCGCACCTTCTGGAACCATCTGCAACCCAAGATCAACCGCATGGCCTCGGTGGCCACCATCGAAGAAGCCGAGAATCTGGGGTACCCCGTGGTCCGCGAAGGGGGCATTCGGCATGTGTACATCGTCAGTTCCCTCTGTGGCGGCACAGGCTCCGGTATTTTCCTGGATGTGGCACACAAGTTGCGCAGCATCTTTCAGGAACAGGCCGTCATCACCGGCATCTTTGCCCTGCCCTCCGTCTTCCTGGAAGAACTGGACAGCGACCTGCAGAAGGCGCGCATCCAGGCCAACACCTACGCCGCCCTGAAGGAACTGGACTACTTCCAGGCCGGCCACGACTTCGTCACCCAGTTTCCGGGCGAGCCGGAGATGGTGGTAAGTCGTCCCTTCGACCGCATCTACCTCATCGAGCGGCGCAACCGCCGCGGCGAGGTCCTCAGCAGCATCGGCGATGTCATGGAGATGATCGGCCACCAGATCTTCCTGGAGAGCATTTCCCACATCGGTTCGCACATCTGGGCCTACGATGTCAATATCACCCAGGAGCGCAACGAGTCGGGTCAGGGCGTGCTGGCCTACAGCAGCTTCGCCACCTCCTCGCTGGTCGTGCCCAAGGAGCGCATGCAGGAGTACTGCGCCCTGAAATACGGCGAGCGTCTGCTCGAGAACAACCTGTTGCACTGGCTGACGCCCGCCGACATCAACCAGATCGAGCAGGATGCCGCTGCCCTGGTCGACGAGATCGATGACGTCCTGCACCGGCGCTTTCCTCAAGGACAGAGCGAAGAGCGTGACACGCGTGATCTGCCCGGTGTCGAGTGGGAAGAAGAGGAGGAATGGGATGCCGAGGCCGGCGAGGAATCTGTGGCCGAAGAAATCCCCGAAGAGGGCCGCCGCCGGCCGGCCGATCCCTGGACGGCCGAGGCCTTCCATTCCCTGCTGGACGAATTGCGGGAGCAGATTCACGAAGTGACTCGGCGCACCGGCCTGCGCGGGGGCCATTACTTCGTCAGCACCCTGCATCGCCTGGCCGTGTCGCGGCAGCAAGACAACCGTGCCGCCGAGGCCGACCTGAGCCAGCGTATCACCGCCACCGAAACCAGACTGCGCCAGCTCCGCGACCCGATGATCGTCAACCTGCTCAGCTTCTGGCCCTTCGACATGCTCTTCACCAACAACATCCGTCGGGCCAAACAGCAAGAACGCATGGTCCTGGCCGACCACCTGGTCGCCCTCAACCACGAGTACCGCACCGCGCAAAACGCCCGCAGCATCTGGTCGCGACTCGTTCCCATCCTGGACGAGCTGGCCGATGCCTACCAGAGCCGCATTTCTGAGGTCGAAAGCGCGCGCGATAAGGGCTTCGAAGAAGCGCTGAACCTATTCTTCCGCCTGCGCCGCCGCAAGGAAAAGGAGACCATCTTCAACCTCACCAGCGACGCGGTGGACGAAAACTACATCGTCGAACAATTCGAAGTCGACAACTGGCGTCACATCCTCTCCCAACGAGTCGACGATTCGCTGGATGAGCTCATCGGGAGCCCCTTCCTCTTCCGCATCGAAATCACCTTTGCCGACCGCAGAGCCTTGCTGGAAACCTCGTTCAGCGAGACGCTCAGCCTGGTATCGGATGTGGGACCATGGGTGAGTGACGGCGAGAGTCAGCAACTCTCCTGGGCGGAGATCTACGAACACCTGCTCAACCATTGCCGCACCGTGGTCAACCGTGCCATCCCGCCGGAAGAATACCATCTGGGCGCGGTGCTGGCTTCCAACCAGGCCATGCTCAGTGAGCGTTTCAAACAGCTCTTCTCTCGCTGTTATCCCTTCTGGCGATATGATCTGGACAAGGGCGGCTTCGACGAGCAGGATCTGGAGCACACCATCCTGGTAGGGCTAGATGACGATACCCGCTATGTCCGGCTCTACGATCAACTCCTGCTGGACTACACCGAGTTCGAGCGCGTTTCCACGGGAGATCCCACTCGCATCGATGCCTGCCGCATCGAGCACGGCCTGCCCATCGGCTATCTGGAGTCGATGGCCAACTACTATCGCCATTACCGCGAGTTTCTCAGCCGGGGACCACTGCATCTGGATGCCGACTGGGTACGCCTCCCGGAGATCATCCTGCGCGTCGACAAGGCCGCGGTTGGCCTGCCTGACCTGGATGCGCAACAGCCCTTGCCGCTGTTCAGCCAGTCGGGAGACGGGACCCGGCCCGAAGGCGAGTCCCCACCCACTGTCCTGTCCCCACGCGACCGCCAAAGTACCCGCGGTTCTTCTGAGACCTAGGAGGCGCTATGCTGTCAGGAAGCCAGAGTCGTGCCGCCCTCATCGGTGTAGGCTATTGGGGTGCCCGCATGATCACCCACATGGTGCCGCGGCTGCGGAACTCGGACCGCGGTCGTGCTCTGGCCCCCAGCGCTTTGGGCGATCTCCCCGCGGCACGGCGTCTGCCCCGCCTCGCAGATATCGTCAGCCACACCCTGATTCTGCCCGCGGCCGACGGCAGCCTGACCATCGCGCGGCCCCGGCCGGAACAATGGGAGGATGTGACCCTCCGGCATGTGGAACAACAGGTACAGGAGGCCTTCGAAAAGGCCGGCGTCAGCCCCAGCGCCTGGCAGGGAAGCGCCGCCATGCAGACTGCCTTCTGCGAGGCCTTGCTGCCCATTCTCGACGTGGTGGCCCGCTACGACGTCTCCGGCTTCTACCACACTCCCGCCTGGCGCCGGGACATCTGGCACTGTTTCCTGCAGCACCGCACTGCCATCGGTTCCGACCTGGCCGCGATCTTCGAGCAGGCCCGTGCCGACGAAAGCACTCCGTCTGACGAAACCAGCCAGATCACGGTCTATGTGGTGGCCTCTCTGGCCGAGCAATACGCTTCGGCCGTGCTCTGGCCGCTGAGCAACCTCCTGCGCGAGCGGGTGGGCGACCGGGTTCTGGCCGAGATGGTGGGGATTCTCAACATCGGTCTCTACGGCCCCCCGGCAGAGCGCAAATACGAAGAAGCGGCCGTACATGTGGCCACCCTGGAACTGCGCGAGCTTATGGCCGCGGCCGGCATGGGCCGGCTGGCGTCCTTCTCCTCCGACATCCACGGGGGCATGGTCAGCGGCCCGGCCCAGCCGCCTTTCGACCGCACTTATCTCGTCGACCGCGAGAAGACCAGCGGCACCCTTGTGAAGGACGAAGCCGAGCTCAATACCATGGTGGGCAACGCGCTGGAGGCATTTCTCACGGCGGGGGGCAGCGAATTCCTCAGCAATGCCCTGGCCCCCGATGCCGCCGACCTGCTGCGGGTGGGGCCGTTTAGCAGCATCGGCTCGGCCAGCGTCTACATCCCCTTCGAGGAGGCGTGGTCGCAGGCACGGCGCCGGCTCACCCTGGACATTCTGCGGGGCCACGTACTGGCAGAGATCTCGGAGCGGGCCGCATCCGAATCCGCCGAGCGGGCAGACCGCTTCCTCCGCCAGCGACTGGATTTCTACACGCTGAGCCGTGCCCTGTTGGCCGAAGGCATCGTCCGCGCCGATGTGGGGGATATCGACCCGGACAAGCCACACGACGACCTTCCCAAAGTGCAGGTTCGCCTGCCCCCGAGCGATTTCCTGCGCACCACCATCCTGCCCCTGAGCGACCTGGACGAGCACGCCGCCACCCTGAACGAGCGCTTCGACCAGATCGAGAGCGAATTCGTAGAACACTGGGTGAGCGATCTGGAGAAGCGAGGGGAACGCCTGATCACGGATCCCTCGCAAGACGCCGGCGACCAGTTCGAGGGCAGCGTGCTCTACGAACTGGACGAGGAGATCCTCAAGATCCTCACGGGCGCGGACGAGGGCATGCAGCGGGCAATCGCCTTTCTCGAGCACCTGGCTCGCGGCCTGCGCGAGAAGGCGGACCGGCTCTCGCGGCTGCAGTGGCGCTATGTGGAGAAGGCCAACACGGATACGGCCCAGATCATTCGCCAGCGCCTGGCTGCCATCGAGTCGCGGTTGGTGCGCCGCATCATCGCGGCCTGGCCGGCTGCGCTGGGCGTGCTTTCTCTGGCAGCCTTTGTCATCGTCGCCCTTTCTTCCACCGACATGGCAGTCGGCCCCTTGCTAACCCGCTCGGCAGTAGTAGCCGTCATCGTGCTCTTCTGGGGGCTGGTGCTGTATTTCCTGATTCGGGGCTGGCTC
>RFJM01000482.1 GCA_003694905.1 Caldilineae bacterium | reverse complement strand
GTCTGGCGCTGCTTGGGGGGCTTGGGTATGCCTGTCGGCTCAAGCAGGATGCCCGAGCGATGACGGACCTTCTCGAGAGCCTGCAAGAATGCATCGGACGGGCTGGTATTTCCAGGCGGTGTGCGTGGCGGCTCACTGCTCAGCTTACGGTCATCACTCTTGATCCTGCGCTCGAGCATTTTGATGCGTTCTTCGAGCTCCCTGTTACGTTCCTCGAGCTTTCGGATTTCCGTCTCTGACTTTGTGATCCAGACCTCAGCAGGATCGACCGGCTTGGTGCGGAAACTTGTGTGGACCTCGCCAAGACGCTCCATGCGCCTCTTGGCGCTGCCATCATCCGAGAGCCAGAGCCCGACCACGATGAATCCCATGAATGCGAGCATACCGCCGACGGTGATCGCGATTCGTACCAAGCGTGAGCGGGTTTCGACGTCCATCTACTCCGTCCTCTGCCTCTGACGCACCACGTATACCTGGGTGATCGACTTGGCTGGCAGTACACGACGTGTGATCGATACGGCGACCACGTCGTCTCCGAATGCAGTGAACTCACGTTCATCGAGTCGCAACGTGTGGTCAGTGGTGTTGCGGACCTCGTACTCCTCTCCGATCAGTGATCCGGGCCATCGTGCAGTACGTGTGATCTCGAGTTCCTTCCACAGGGGTACTGCCTCATGGATTGAGACCCGATAGAAGTGCTTGTCGCGGAGTGCCATGGCACGTACGAGGCGCTTGATCCGAGCGACGCGAGGTAGCGTCGCAGGGCCGGCCGGAGACCGGCGATCCAGGTCCCGTACCTTGGGGCGGATCACCACCGTCTCGCTCGGGATGTCGATAGGGGTGGCGAGAACGGTAAACGTCTCACCTGTGGCGGTGGTGAGGAAGAAGGAAAAGGGCGTAGCTACCCGTGGCCTGATGAGGACCTCGCCCCGGTCGTCTTCACGCTGAACGTCGAAAACATTCTGCACGCCCATCAGGCGCTTGATGCGACCGCCGTCGACGCGGATGCGCGTGAGATCGCGTAGGGACACCCGCACCGTGACAGTGTCCCCGTCGGCTGCTTCCACCAGCTGGCGGCCGCTTGCCTCAAGCGCCACTGCCAGCAGCAGGACGATGGCGATCCATGAACGGATCGTCATGATCGACCTCCTTGAAGTCCTTGACAAAGACAGTGCCGCCTACATCTTGGAATTCGACCAGATAGGCAGCGCGCCTCGACTCCATTGATTTCTTTCCAGTTCGCCGCTCGAGCTGGCCGATCAGCGCCACTTTCATGCCCCGATCGACGATATCCTGAACGTAGAAGACCGAACTAATCTGAAAGCGCTTGATCTTCTCGGCCTGCTCGTGGAAATAGCTCTGCAAGTCAGCGTGCGACGCCGGGGCAACGTAGCGCAGCAGACGTTGCGTACGACCCTCATAATTGCTCGGGTTGTAAGTGAGCGCGTAGCTCGCGATGGTGAGCGCGAGGTCCTCGAGATACGAAGGCGAGACCTCCTCTCCCTGGATCCAGAATCCCTTACGGGTGACTGCCGGGATGAAGAGAGTGCGGCTGGCATTTCCGGTGGAGAGCACCATGCCCACGAGCAGTAGATTGGCGATCGCGAGCAGCAGCGCGACCGTCCCGGCGATACGCGTCCGGGAGGTAAGGTTTGCCAGGACGGATTGGTAGCGATCGAGTCTCATCCGACCAGTTCTCGACAGGAGTTACTCGCCTGGTTCGATGCGTGTTTGGCCCGCCACCAAGGATCGGACCAGCTGTACCACCAGAGAAACGCCAAGATGGTACTCAGGCCACCCTGCAGCTTTAGGGTGGAAAGCCCTCGGGCTGCAAGCAGCCCGAGGGCAATGCCTACGAGGAAGCCCAGCCCTCCCGATATGGAGAACAGCACGGTACAGGCGATGACCAGGGCCGCCTCGTCGAAATCCCACAGGAAGAACTGTGGCGGATCGTCGAGCCGCCTTGGGACGAGATAACGTTCTTCTGCGGGATTCGCCATTAGATGATGGCTCCGCCGCCGAAAATGGCGTTGATGATCGTCGGTCCCAAGGAGCCGAAAATCGCAAGCACTACGCCCAGTGCGGCGACCATGGCTCTGCCGGTGGTGGCACCGATCGCGAGGCCGAAGAGGCCACCGGTGATCGCGAGCGCACGCCCAAGGTTTCCGGTAGCGGCATCGCTGACGAAGGTGTACAACCGAGCAAACTCCGTATCGGCTGCTGCCGTGGCTGCCGAGGCGATATCCGGCAGCATCAGCGCGCCACTGGCGATGCCTGCAACGAGCAGGGTCTTGCGTACGACAGGGGTAGTGACCTTTTCACGCAGCGAGATCAGCGTTTTCTTCATCACGGTTTCTCCTTTCGAAGGGTGATGTAGATTTCCGCGCGGCGGTTGCGCGCGCGGCCCTCTTTGGTGTCGTTGTCCGCGACGTAGCAGCACTTGCCGTGGCCTTCGATCCTGATCGACGCGTAGGGCGCAATGCCCAGGCGATCGAGCAGATGCGCGACGGCGTCGGCACGTGCCCGTGCCAGCCGGTCGTTGTAGGCCTTCGGGCCAATCCGGCAGGTGTAGCCTTTGACCGTGATGCTGGCACCGGACGGTATATCCTTGGCTGCCCGTGCTAGATCGCGCTTCTCATCCGGCGTGATGGCTGCGGATGCGAAGGCGAACTGGACAACGTGTACAGGCCTGCCTTCCACGGCAGGAAAGGGACCGCGATGACCTGCGGCGGGGTGTCCTGTCAGGGCTGTCCTCACGCCATCATCCTCCAGCCTGTGCAAACGTGTGTGGGGAGGACAGTCCCGACACAGGATCCAGGTGCCGTCTTTCGACTGGGTCACGCCCAAGCGGGACACGGCCGGGGCGGCGTAGGCTGCATTCCGGACCCCCTGGGACCGAACTGACCGGGCAGGCGCCTGCGCGCAGCCCGTCATCCACAGGACCGCCAGGACGATCAGCAGCCAGACGCCGATGGACGCGAAGCGCGTAGCGGGCGCGCCGGATGCGCCGTGCCTCGTCCCGGCCTGCGCCGGCGTGGTAGGCGCCCACGGCTTCCCAACCATAGCCGAAACGGCGTATCTCCAAAGCGAGAATCCAGGCGCCGACATGGATGTTGAGGCAGACGTCCGATGCAAGACCTTTCTCGGTGATGCCGTAGCGGGCGAGTTCGGGGAGCCAGCGCGTATTGATCTGCATGATCCCGATGTCCCGCGATCCGTCGCGGTTGCTGCGCCGCGCCGCGGGGTCCAGGTTGCTCTCGACCTGCGCGATGGCGCGCAGCAGCGCTGGCGCGATGCCGTAGCGTTGCCCGGCGGCATCGAAACAGGCCTCCCAGGCCTGCCCGCCGGCCTGGGCCGGGGCGGTGAGCAGGGCCTGGAGGATAAGGAGGAGTCGATAGGATGCTTTGCTCTGGACATGACGTGCTCCATCCATGCGCGGAGCATGCAGGGGCTAAGGGATTTCTTGAAGGGGAAATTGCCGCGTGAGCACGCAGAATTTCTTCTTGACACGGGATATAAAAACCCCCCGGATGGGGGGTCAGTGGGGCCGCATTGCGTCGGGTAGCCGAACGCCGAAAATGCACCCGATCGGGCGCCCCCGCGAGTGCACCAGGCCGCCTGGCGGTTGGAGTACGCCGGCGG
>RFJM01000481.1 GCA_003694905.1 Caldilineae bacterium | reverse complement strand
TCCATCAGCCCCGCCACGTGCTCGTAGATGGTGTGATAGACCGCTTGCAGATCGCCTAGCTCGCCCAAGGCGCCGAGCAACCGGTTGACGGCGGTGTACTGTTGCAACAACCTCTGGGTGGATGTCGCCGAGTGGTTGCCGTCTCTATCGGACATCGGTCGGGGATGTATCAAGTCGTGGTGAGAGTGAGCGGGCACCAGGGCATACTGTGGTTCGGTACGCGGCCGGAGAGACCCCAGCTAGGGCCTCCTTGGCCCAACCCGGTCCGGCAACAGAGCGGGTGCAAGTATATCACATTACAAGGTTCTTCGATAAATCTCAGTGTGTCGTGGGGGTCGTTTCAACTTGGGGGCGGCGGGGAGCGGCGCCCTCCGGAAAAGCTGCGGCCACACACAACCGGGCAAACGGCCACCGTTTCAGCTTGGCAAGCGGCGCTGCTCAGGGCCAGCGGCAGCGCCAGGATGGAATGCCTCTCCTGCAGGTTGCCCCCATCCTGAAACGCACCCCGTACATCGGGCCAGTAGCGAGTCCGGCCGGAGTTGTGATAGAATAAGTAGGGAACCGACCTACTCGTTTCATGATGCCTTCACATTATCCCAACGAGCTCAGGTTTTCCACCATGTCAGCACAATCGATCGATATCTGGGACTTTGTTGCCATCGGCGAAGCCGCCGATACTACGAAGCAGATCATCGCCATGAACCTGCGCCGAGCAGGCCGCGGCGAACGGAGTAGCAGCCGGGGCACCGAAGAAGTTGAGCGCGTAGTACTCGAACAGGCCCGCAAGTATCTGTCCAACGTGCGCGAGGGGTTTGTGCTGAGCGTGCGAACGGGCCAGGTGGTCGACAAGCAGGAACTGAGCTATCTGCTTGACCGGGTGCTGCTGGATTGGGATGCCTTCTATCGGTCGCTGGGGTTGGAGGCCGAAGTTCAAGAGGAATCCGGATATCAGCGCGAAGTCGCGCGGGTGAAAGGCCAGTTGCTGGCATTCGGCACGGCCGTAGTGGCGCTGGGTGCACTGCCCAGGTTGCCCGCCGAGGAGATCACCTTTCCCCACAGCTATGGCAAGCCGCCCACCTACGCCGATATCCCGGTGCCGGTCACACCTGGCGAGATCCTGAGCCGCATCGAGGAAATCGAGCAGATGCTATGGCAGTTCGCCCTACACAGGTGGGACGAACTGCTGCGGCGGCAGTACGGGCCGTTGCGCCGCACCTACGGTTTCTTCGAGTCCAGCGCTCTGCTGGTGCGACGGGAGAGCGAGCGCTTTGGGGTGAAGAAACCGCGCGACATCTCCTGAGAAGCACCGCGGCCTGCCTGCCCGCAACCGACATCTTACCGGTAACAGGGGAAGCTGATGGGTCAGAAAAGAGGAGGAAGGCAGGGGCGGCCGCGCCTTGCGACCGGCCGTTTTTTGCCGCGTTGAGGAAGATATATTACACTTGCAGCAGTCGTTCGCATGGGAAACAAACGAGACCCGGCCCCTACCCAACAGGGCGAATAGGGTTCCGCTGACCCACACCTGGGCCCTCTATCTCCCTCGGAGTATTGATTCACCGTCTCCGCCCGTCTGTACTGGCAGAGACATATTCCAAACTCTCGCGACGTGAGCTCACCGGCCTTGTCCCTCCCGTATCTCCCCGGCGGACGGCGAGGTGCATGGTTGGGAACCACCGAAATCCGGTTGCCGCGAGTTGAGCCGTCTCCCTTGGAGGTCACAAATGAAGACTGCTTTGCAGCAAGAGGAGGATGTTTCCCCATCGCGCGTCAGTGCCATGCGGCTGCTCGGTCTGTTGACGACCCTGTGCTTGGCCGTAGCTGTAGCGGGCGGCATGGTCTGGGCGTTCGCCGAAGAACCGTTGTACTTTCGCGACCCCTACAGCGGCGAAACCGGCTCTGAATGGGAAGAGATCAGCACCATCCACGATGACCTGACCTATGTGCTGGCGCTGGCAGCCGGTTTCTCGGTCAGCGATGCCATCCGACTGCAGATCTGGGATCAGCTGGTGGATTCGGAAGAGATAGGGCCGGGGGAAGCGGTCTCCTATACCAACTGCGAGGGTGGGGCATTCCCGCCCATGCCCGATCCCGACTCCATTTGCGGCCTGAAACCGCACAGCAACCTCATCTGGCCCCTGTGGGCCAGCGTCAAGGAACCGGATCGGTGCATCACATCGCGCTTTGGTCCCTATTCGCCTTTCTTCCACTTCCCGCACGATAACCAGCAGGAGCTAGGGGCGTTGCATGACTGGGCCTGGGGCTTGACCGATACGCTGCGCGGTTACGAAGCCTATGCCTGGGGCGGTCCGGCCGAGTTCACCGTCATGCAGGCATCCTGTCTTTACACCCGTACGGCCGTCATCACCACCGGAATGGAAGCCGGATCCCTCCCGGCCTTTGCGACCTATCTCCATTCGCTGGCCGACCACTACTCGCACCGGGATTGCATCGCGCATATGGATGAGCTGGGTATGCCCTGGGCCACCCACACTCTGCGCGGCCATCCTCCCTGTGACTACAACCCTGCCATGCCCGACGCGGCCGACGTGCACGGCCGCGAGTTCTACACGTATACCGATTCTCTGCGCACGGACGCGGCCATAAGGCACATCTATGCAGAATTGACGGCGCGCGGTCTCCAACGCGAGGGCGAATACTATCCCCTGAGTCCCGATACCCCGCTTGTAGCCCTGGAAGGCGCGCCAACCCTGAGCGACACGCTCTCTACCTTCGTACACGCCTGGGAATTCGACGAGCCTGCGCAGCGCCGCGCCTGGGCCGACCAGATCGCGGCCGCGGTCCTGGCTCAGCGCCGCCCCATACGGCGCCTTTATCTTCCGCGTATGCAAAGCCCGACCTCCGCAACGACTGCGCAAGGCGGTGGTCCTCTCCCCGACGCGCCCGCCTCCGCTCAAGACTGGGGCCAGCCCATAACCGATACCACATCATTCACCATGTATCAGAAAAGTTTCGTGTACGGGGCCACCCCCTTTGCCATCACCGATATCCGCGATGACGAAGACTACAAGGTCTACTCGGACAAGGAGAGCTACGAGATCCGCGCGCTGACCGTCTACCGCGCCGGCGATGCCACGAGTCTGCTCGAACGCAGACCGGTGATCCTCTTTGTCCACGGCGGGGCCTGGGTCGACGGCTATCGCGACTGGTACGATTTCGCAGCCCGCGCCTTCACCGGAGAGATGGGCTGGGTGACGGTTGTGATCGACTACCGCCTGACCTCCAACCAGGTGTTCCTGGCAGACCGCTATTGTCCAGACCGGGCTACCTGTCAATTACCGGAGAACGCGAGCAATCGCACCAAGGCTGCCTGGTATCCCGACAACCTGGAGGACGTAGCAGCGGCCTTCATCTGGGTGCGAGACCACATCGCCGAGAACGGCGGTGATCCGGGAAACATTTTCCTCTTCGGCCACTCGGCCGGCGGCCATCTTGCCAGTCTATTTGCCACTCATTCGGACTATGCCTCCCTGGGACCGAGCATCAGGGGAGTAATCAGCATGAGCGGTGCCTACGATCTCACGACGCTCAATCAAGCCTTCTGGCAGGCCGCAGTAAGCCAGACCTTTCAAGGAGGATTTGGCAATACCCGGCAGCTACAGGAGGCTTCACCGGCCGGGTACGTCCATACCCGGTCGTCCCTCCCCCCCTTCTATCTGCTCTACGCCGAAGACGAGATGCTCAATCTCACCCAACAGGCCATCTCCTTCCACAACCTTCTACAGACGCAGGGGTTTGCAAGCACCCTCACCTATCTTCCCGGCTACGGCCACACTTCCGAGATGGAAGCCATCGCTTACATTGACGCGGAGCCCACCCAACACATCATTGACTGGGTCAGCTCTCTGCTGCACGATCTCTATCTGCCCGCGGTCTGGCGATAGGCGGCCAAAGTCGCAAACCGGCATCTCGATCCCCGGCAGTGAAGAGGAAGGCCGCAAATCCTGCCCAAAAGAGTACCCCCGGCGACTGGCACGTCGCCGGGGGTCTCTCCACACACACATTGAAAGGAGGTGCACCGATGAGAGGTGCTACGTTCAGGGAGGTGACACATTCATAGTAAAGCACACCTTTCAGAGTCCTGGTATGATCTAGGTCATATTCGTGGGGGAATTTACAAGATTCGAAGAAAATCGTAACCTCCAGCATGGGCAAGCCAGAGTCGGGACGCCGGATCCGGGCGACTCGCACCCACCTGCTCGGGTGTGTTTCAGGTTGGGGGCAGCTCGCGGGCAGCGCCCTCCGGACACGTCGCGGCCACATCCAACCGCACAGCCGCTCAACGCTTCAGCTTACCAGACCTTGCTGCTGCCGCCTGGCTGCGACCAACCCTGCCCGAGAAGTTGAAACCTCGGCCGCCTGTCTCGCCGGCCGACGCCGCAGATACGGGGGCGCTCCCCCGCACCCCCCTTGCAGGGGGAACCCTTACCAGCCTAGCGCACCCGCTGCCCCTATTTTGAAACACACCCCACCTGCTCCGCAACATTGACCGATGCGGGAACAAGCGACTAGAATGGAGCCGCACGCACGGCACCGCGACGCCGGGACCGAGTATCGTGTTCCTATACCGGCAAGACAGGCCTACGCCGTTGCGCGTGGCCTCGGAAGCGCCGACCTTTTCCCAGCGTGCCTGACATCACGGTCGTACACCAAGTCCGTCATTCACCGGTGGCATGGCCTACCATCCCGAAACCATGCCCGACTTATCACCGACATGCGTCATATCATCGAACTTCCCCAAATCGGCGCCAATGATGAGAGCGCCGTATTGGTCGAGTGGTTGCGAGCTGCCGGCGAAGAAGTGCATCCAGGGCAGGCAGTCTGCATTGTAGAAACCACCAAGAGTGTGGTGGAAATCGAAGCAGATGTGGCCGGCTATCTCTTTCCCCTCGCCGAGGTGGGAGAAGAGGTACCGGTGGGTCAGGCCCTGGCCGTCATCTCGGCCGACCGGCACGACGACCAGGACGAGCTCCGTGCCTGGGTGGCCCAGCAGCAAGCTGCCACGGCCGAGCCCGCCCCCGAGCAGCCGCAGCGCGGCTGGACCCGCAAGGCCGAGATCCTGGCCCATCGCCATGGCCTTGACCTGGAGGCCATGCTGGCAGAGTACAAAGGGAAGCGGCTGACCGAGGCCGATGTCGAGGACTACATCCGGCGCCGCGCTGCTACCCCTGCACCCGCACCCGGCCTGGAAAACGACCTGGCCGACGGCCCTTTCGGCGTCCAACGTGCTCAGCGTTTGTTGGTCATCGGTGGCGGTGACGGTGCCGTGCAGGTATTGGATGCCATCGCCCGCACCCCCACCCAGCGCGCCGTCGCCATCCTGGACGACAACGCCACCTTGCACGGCAAGACGGTCATGGGCGTGCCCATTCTCGGCCCCCTGGAGCACGCCCAACGGTTGTGGGACGAAGGGCGCTTCGACGCCGCCGTCATCTCCATCAGCACCAATCTCGATCTCCGCGCCCGGCTTTTCGAAACCCTCGCCGGCCGCGGCATCCCCTTTGCCAACGTCATCGCGCCTTCCGTGGCCATCCACAGCAACGTCAGCATGGGCCAGGGAAACCTGATCATGTCACACACCCGCCTGGGTTCATGCGCCGTCATCGGCGACAACAATTTCCTCAGCGCCTACGTCAACCTGGAACACCACAACCGCCTGGGCAGCCACTGCACCTTCGGACCCATGGTTACCACCTCCGGCCGGGTGCGTATCGGCGACCGAGTCATGTTCGGCACCGGCATCTTCATCGAGCCCGGTGTGCAGATCGGCGACGACTGCATCATCTCCTCCGGCAGCATCCTCGTCACCGATGTACCTGCTCGCTCCATCGTCAAGACCCGCGTGAGCCAGACCGTACGCCCGCGCTGAGCCTTACTGCCTGCGACTAGAACCATGCCCCTGCAGTTCGACCTCCCCTTTGATCAGTTGCCGTCCTACCAGGGTACCAACCCGCGTCCCGACGACTTCGACAGCTATTGGGATGCCGCGCTCAGCGAAATGCATGCCCTGGACCCTCAGATCGAAATCCGGCCTGCTGCCTTTCAAACCCCTTTTGCCCGCTGTTCGCATCTGTACTTCACGGGCGTTGGCGGCGCCCGGATCCACGCTAAACTGCTTGAGCCCCGCCACACCAGCGAACCCCACCCGGCCGTACTCATGTTCCACGGCTACTCCATGAACTCCGGCGATTGGTACGACAAACTGGGCTACGTGGCTGCGGGCTTCACCGTGGCCGCGCTGGATTGCCGCGGGCAGGGTGGGCTTTCGGAAGATAACGGGGGCGTGCGCGGCTGGACCCTGCGCGGGCACATCGTGCGGGGGTTGGACGACGCGCCCGAGAAACTCCTCTTCCGCCAGATCTTCCTGGACACTGCCCAACTGGCGCGCATCGTCATGTCTCTGCCCGGCGTGGATCCCGACCGCGTGGGCGCCACCGGCGGCAGTCAGGGCGGCGGACTCACCCTGGCCTGCGCCGCGCTCGAGCCCCGCATCAAGGCCGCGGCTCCCGTCTACCCCTTCCTGTGCGACTACAAGCGGGTCTGGGAACTCGACCTGGATGTGGACGCCTACGCCGAACTGCGTGACTACTTCCGGCGCTTCGATCCCACCCACAACCGCGCCGACGAGATCTTTACCCGCCTCGGCTACATCGATGTCCAGTTTCTCTGCCCTCGCATCGAGGCAGATGTCCTCATGGCCACAGCCCTACTCGACCAGATCTGTCCACCATCCACCCAGTTCGCGGCTTACAACAAGATCCGCTCTCGCAAACAAGTCATCTTCTATCCCGACTACGGTCACGAGACCCTGCCGGGTCACAACGACCGGGTCTTTGAGTTCATGCAGCGCCTTTAGCGCGTTCGCCCTCCCTTTTGCAGACACAACGGAGTGTTTCACCATGAAGCAAGACCTACGTGAGCTTCTGCGCATTCCCTACGCCCGTCTGGATGAGATCAACGCCGTGCTGCTCGATCCGGATGAACGGGTCATCAACGACTTCCTGGCGGTGGTGGAGAAGTACGGTACCCCCGAAGAGATCAACCGCCGCGCCCGCGAAGCGCGGCGGCTCGACTCGCTGCTGGAACGCCTGCGCGAGGTCCGGCCCGAGTATGTCGACGACCTGCACTGGCTGCAAGAGCAACGAGACGCCCGCGCCTTCATCAGCATTGCCGACTACCGCCGCAAAGTGTTGGGGGATGCAGCGGAGACCATGTCGTTCGCAGACGACTTCGCCGTCACCCTCGAGATCAGTGCCGCTCAGTACTTCCCCTGGCTGATCGTGGCCGCACGACGGGCCATCGAGCAGGGCACGCTGATGCCGGGACGTTACATCCGCGTGCGCAAGATGAAGGAACAGGAGGCAGACGGCGACCTGCTCGCCTTTGCCGCTGCCATGGAGATCATCGGCGCCAGCTATGTCGAAACCCTGGATACCCGAGGCACCGACGGTTCCAACATCCACCTGGGCGGGCCGGAAACCATCACCGGCTATTTCGGCGGCGTTGGCCAGCCCAACGGTCACGCCCTCAAGTGGCTGGATGAATACCTCTACTACTACACCCGTTACGGTGTCCGTCAGGTTCTCAATGTCAATCCGGGAACCGTGTTGCTGGGCTATCTTCTGCATCGGCTGGGCGTGGACATCGAGTTCAAGATCTCGGTATTCATGGGCAACGACAACCCCTACGCCGCCCTGTGGACCCTCATTGGTGCCAAACTCTTTGCCCGCGAGGGCGGAACCTCACCTCTCGTCGGCTTCAACTGGAGCAACTCGGTCAACAACGAGACCATGGAGATCACGGCCCAATTTCGGCGGGAGCTTGGTTTCGAGGACGTGGTTCGTTTCGAACACCATATCACCGAAACGTGGAAGAGCATCGTGCGCCAGCCCTACAACCGCCGCGATGAACTCCTCCAGATCGCGGACCACGTACCCAACATCTCGGCCAAACACGAAGGGGGCGACCCCGAGATCGACAGCGCCCGCGAACACCCTTCCGACATCCTCGACTACTTCCGCGACAAGGAAGAGATCATTGCCTCGGGCGACTGGGACGCCCTCACCCAGAACTTCCTGGACAAGATCGACGCGGTCAACAGAACAGCCTGGGCCCTCACCGAACGCGGTCTCTCCTTCATCGCGGCCACCCGGCTCCACCACTGAGCAGCCGGCCCCACCTATCGCACCTCTCGCCACCACGCGGGCACATCCGTGACACCGCGGTGGGTGGGGCAACCTTCTGCTCAGCGCCGCTTGCGTTTGGGTAGCTTCATCGGCAGCGAATAGCGTCGCACGCCGTCGAACTGATACAGCGCATTGGCCACGGCTGCTGCCGTGGGCACCAGACCGATCTCACCCACCCCTTTGGCGCCATAAGGCCCGTAGGGGTCGGGCACCTCGATGCCGATCACCTCCAACTCGGGCATCTCCTTGGCCCGCAGAATCCCGCATTGCCGCAGCCGCGTGCTCTTCAGGTATCCGTCCTCCATGGGGAGATCCTCGCTGATGGCGTAGCCCAGGCCCATGTGCAGCGCGCCCTCCACCTGCCCTTCGAACAGAGTGGGGTTGAAGATCTTGCCGGCATCGTGTGCGGCGATGATCTTCTCGATCTGCCCTTCATCGTCCAGGATGACCAATTGAGTGGCATAGCTGTAGGAATAGTGGGTCTTCACCTCTGGCACATCGGCACCGGGCTTGGTCGTCCAGTCCACGACAAACCTTCCCTCGTAGCTGCGGCCTACCAGCTCTGTCAGATCGTGCTTCTTTAGATCGGCGGCGAGCTTGCGCGCGGCGTCGATCACCGCGTTGCCCACCAGCGACGTGGCTCGCGAAGCCGTCGTCATCCCCCCGACCTGCTCGCTGGCCGTATCCACCCGCACCTCCACCAGCCGCGGATCGATGCCCGTCTCGTGGCACAGCGCCTGCACCGCCACCGTGTGCACGCCCTGGCCCATTTCCGTCCAGCCGTGATCGATGATGATGTGATCCGCCGCGGCTACGGTGATGCGTACCACGGCAGCATCGGCCACCCCGTTGCCGATACCCGTATTTTTCAACCCGCAGGCCAGGCCGGCATAGCGGGCCGCGTAGAAGGCATCCTTCACCGCCAGCAAGGTCGCGCGCGCCCCGGCCCCCCCTTCGATAACCTGGCCGGTCGCCGTCATCCCGCCCACATCCAGGGCATTGTCATAGCGGAACTGCCAGCGGTCGAAGCCGCCCTTCTCGCAAAGCTCGTCGATGCAACTTTCCAGCCCGAACGTTGCCTGATTCACCCCGAAGCCACGCATGGCGCCACAGGGGATGTTGTTGGTATAGACCGCCAGGGCTTCCACATCCACCGCCGGTACATGATACATCCCCGTTGCGTGACCGGCCGCCCGTTCCAACACCTTCATCCCCACCGACGCGTACGCCCCCGTGTCCCCCACAAAACGAGCCTTCACAAACGTCAGCCGTCCTTGCGCGTCGCATCCCACCGTGTACTCCATCCAGATGGGATGTCGCTTGGGGTGGGTTCGAATCGACTCATCGCGGGTCAGCCGTACCTTGACCGGCGCGCCCACCAGCCAGGCCATCAGCGCGGCATGTCCCTGCACACTCAGGTCCTCCTTGCCTCCGAACGCCCCACCATTCGGCACCAGCCTGACCCGGACCCTGGGTTCGGGCAGCGCCAGCAACCGCGCGATCTGCGCCCGATCGTCATACACCCCCTGCCCCTGCGACAACACCTCCACCCCCTCGCCGGCAGGATAGGCGATGGCCGCCTCAGGCTCCATGAAGCCGTGCTCGATACGCTGCGTCTGATAGACCCCGTGGGCCGTATAGGCGCTGCGGGCTTCGGCCTCG
>RFJM01000480.1 GCA_003694905.1 Caldilineae bacterium | reverse complement strand
CTCGGTGCCTATCCCATTGACATTGCCGCCAACGGGATCAATGCGCTGATCCTTGCCTACACCATCTTTCGTTATAACCTCCTGGACATCACCGTCGTCATTCGCAAGGGCCTCCTCTACACCGTGCCCACGGTGATCATCGGCGTCGGCTACTTTCTCATCATCCTCATCTCGGTGAGCCTCTTCCACCTGGTGACGGGATATCAAGTGTTCGTGGTCTCGGTGTTGGTAGCGGCGGGTGTCTCGCTGGTGATGCAGCCTCTGCAGGCCAAGACTCAGCAATGGATCGATAGGCTCTTCTTCCGTGAACGTTACGATGCAGGCTTGATGCTGGAGCGTTTGAGCCGCACCGCGTCTTCGGTCCTCGACCTGGAACGATTGGTCAACCTGATCCTGGATGAAACGACCGCGACCATCCATATCAGCAAGCTGGCCCTCTTCCTGGCCGATGAGGAAACCGGCCTGTATCGACTGGTGGCGCAGCGCGGCCTGCCCGCCGACACCCGCATCGACATGCGCAGCGATCACCCCGCCGTCAGGTGGTTGCAACAGCATCATGGCATCCTTACCCGACACCGGTTGGAGATCCTTCCGCAATTCAAGGCCCTGTGGGCGCGGGAGCGGAAAGACCTGCAATCCCTGGAGGCCGAGATCTTTGTCCCCCTGATCGCCCACAACGAACTCATCGGCCTGCTGGTCCTGGGCCCCAAGCTTTCCGAAACCAGCTACACCGAGGAGGACGGGCGTACCCTGATGACCCTGGCCAACCAGACCGCCATCGCCATCCAAAATGCCAGGCTGTATCAGACCGCCATCGAGGAAAAGATACGCTCTGAAGTGCTGGTAGAGCATGCTTTTGCGGGCATGATCGTGGTCGACCAGGAGATGCGCATCGTCAATATGAACCCCGCGGCCGAGCAGGTCACCGGCTTCACTGCACAAGATCTGGTGGGTAAGACCATTTTCAAAGTATTCGGGCCGGAGATGTGGAGGGAGGGAAGCTCCCTGAGACAGGCCGTACAAGAGGGAAAAACCCTGCCGCCGACGGAGCTCTCATTGGCCACGCCGGCAGGTCGGCGCGATATCCTCCTCGGCATGACGCCGATTCTGGACGGATATCTCTTCAATTTCACCGACATTACCAAGATCAAGGAATTCAGCCGGTTGCAGGCCAATATCGTGGCCAACGTCTCTCACGAACTGCGCACGCCCCTGGCCAGCATCAAGGGTTATACCGAATTGCTGCTGGAAGACTATGGTACAGACGACCCCGAGTCACAGCGGCAGTTCCTGCAGATCATCGAGAACGAAGCCGACCGCATGGGTCGTATCGTCAAAGACCTGCTGGACATCTCGCGGCTCGAGGCGCGGTCGGCCAAACTGCCCATGGAGCCGGTATCGCTCGGCGACGTGGTCGAGGAAACGCTGATGGCCCTTAGTGTGCAGGCCAGGAAGGCCGATGTCTCCCTCGTCTCAGATCTGGCCCCGGATGCCCCGCCATTGCGCGCCAACAAGGAACTCATGCTCAGCATCGTCCATAATCTGGTCAGCAATGCAATTAAGTACAGCCATCCCGGCGGGCAGGTAGACGTGGTGGTACGGCCCGAAGACGGACACGTGGTGTTGCAGGTGATCGACCGGGGGCTGGGCATTCCCAAAGCGGACCTGCCCCATCTTTTCACCAAGTTCTATCGCTCGGGCATGGCGCAGAAGAAGGGCATCCGCGGCACGGGTCTGGGTCTGGCGCTGGTCAAGGAGGCGGTGTCGGTCCACAAGGGCCGCATCGATGTCCAGAGCCAGGAAGGGAAGGGCACGACTTTCACCGTCTGGTTCCCTCTGGCGACGCGCGAAGACAGGAGCGAACCCGTGCCCACCCCCGAGCAGGTGTTGGAATCCATCCAGCCTTCTCGCCCCGGCAGCAGCTGACGGCGGCCGTCAGGCCAGCAGGTCCAGCAGTTCGGGCAGCCGGGCCCGCATGGCTTCGCGGCCTCGCTGCACAAAGAGGTCGTAGTGCCGGCGGACAATCCCGTGGCCGGTCAAGTCGGGCTCGACCAGCACATCCGCAAGCGAGGGATCGTCTCCGGCGCGCACCAGCATGAAACCCAGCACCGTCATGGCGTAGCCGATGAAGTCCGACGGGAGATAGGAAGGGGGGCCAAACAGGTTGATGGCCAGGATCACATCCACGTCCATCGCCTGCAAGGGCGTAATGGGCAGATTGTTGACCGTGCCGCCGTCGACATAGAGGCGGCCGTCGATGTCCACCGGCTGAAAGACGCCGGGAACACTGCAGCTGGCGCGAACGCGCGGGGCCAGCCGCCCCGAGCGGAAGACACATTCGGCGCCGGTCATCACATCGGTGGCGACGCAGGCATAGGGCAGGGGCAGATCTTCGATCCGCAGGTCTGCTCCCAGGATGCCGGTGAGAAATCTTTCGAGCGGTGCCAGGGTGAGGAAGCCCCGCCGGGGCCACACCGGCCGTGCCAGGTGACGCCAGCGCAGGCGATGGGCCATCTCGCTCAAGTCGGTCACCGACTTGCCCGCGGCCAATACGGCGCCCACAAGCGAACCGACACTGGTGCCGGCCACGGCATGCCATTCCACGCCCGTTTCGGCCAACACCTGCAGGGCGCCCACATGGGCCAATCCTCGGGTACCGCCGCCACTCAGGGCCAGGCCCAGGCGCTTGCGCTGTACAAAGGTCTTACCGTGCTGCATGGACGGTCGGCTACCACAGTTCGGGGATGAAGGCATCCAGCCCGAGGGCTTGCAGGCGTTCGGGCCGAGGCCTGCCGCTGGCGCGATCCCAGTCGCGCACGCGGTAGTAATGCTCGAGCATGGTTGTCAGGTCGGGTGCATAACCGGCGGTGGGGCCTTCGTCGTATGCCTTGAGCACCGGTTTGGGCAGCGTATCGTGGGCAGCGGTGAGCCCAAAGCGATGGTTGAGTACCCGTTTGAGCTGGAAGATGCGTTCGCCGGTACGGGCCAGATCTTCCGCCTGCCACTGCTGGCCGGTGATGGTAGCCCACAGCTCCAGCAAGCGGGGGACGGGGATTTCCTCGAAATGGCAGAGGATGGCACTGTTGGTGAAGGCGCGAAAGTCCATGACCCGCGCCACCATGCGCATCTTCTCCTCCGATTCTTCGTGGGGATCGCCGTAGGTGATACCCAGCTCTGGTAGTTCGCGACCCTGCTCGAAGTGGTAGATGTCCCCGGCCATGTGGCAGGCCCCTCGCGGGGAGGTGGCGTAGACCACGCCCTGGCCCGCGTGCGCGTGCACATCGTGGTAAGGAAGTTCCAGGCCGTTAACATGTACTGCGCGTTCGGGCACGCCCAGTTTCCGGCCCACGCGGGCGGCCCCTTCGGCCAGCAGGTCTCCGAATCCTTGACGATACGCGATCTGCTCGATCAGGACCAGCGCCGGCCGGGCATCGCCCCACCGCAGTACCAGACCACCGGTGGTCTGCTCGTCGATAACGCCTTCCTCGAACAGCGCGTAGGCAAAGGCGATGGTGGAGGAACAGGAGATGGTGTCGAGACCGTAGCGGTTGCAGAGGTGTCCGGCCTCGATGACGACCTCCATATCGTCGCTGCCAAGCAGGGGGCCAAAGCCGGCAGCGGTTTCATACTCGGGACCGTCGATGGGGCGGTCTATGCGGTCGGGCAAGGCGACCTCGCGACCGCAGGCAATGGGGCAGCGGAAGCAGGGCACGTGGCGCTTGAGATAGTGGTCGCTGAGTTCTCCTGCATTGAGACGGTCTTCGATGCCGTTCAGCACGTTAGTGCTGTAGTAGCGCGCCGAAACATCGCCGACGATGGGGCCCACATCCATGGACATGAGCGTCCCGCCCAGGCGCATCATCTGGGCCGTCAGGTCCTCGATGACGTGCCGGGTAACGGCGCGATTGACGGTCTGGTTGGACTGGGGGTCGTGCAGGGGCACGCGGGCGCGGCCGCGCACGGCGATGGCCTTGAGCCGTTTGCTCCCCATGACGGCGCCCAGGCCGGTGCGTGCGGCTGCCCGGCCGTGGTCATTCATAACGCCGGCGTAGCGCACCAGGTTTTCGCCCGCGGGCCCGATGCAGAGCACCCGCATCTGCCTGTCCCCCACCGCGGCTTTGATGGCGTCCTGTACCTCGTACATGTCCATGCCCCACAGCTCCGCGGCGGAGTGGAGCCGAGGGGGCAGGTCCTCATGGAGCTCGAGCCAGACGGGCTCGGGGGCCTGCCCGGTGACGATGATGCCGTCATAGCCTGCGCGGCGCAGTTCGGGGCCCCAGTAGCCGCCGGAATTGGCTTCGCCCACCAGGCCTGTGGCCGGAGAACGGGCCACAACCGAGAAGCGACCGGCCGCCGGTGTTGTGGTACCCACCAGAGGGCCTGTCATGAAGATAAGGGGGTTGTCAGGGCCAAGGGGGTCGGTGTGTGCATCGGCGTACTCGGCCAGGTAGCGGGCGCCCAGGCCACTGCCGCCGATGAATGCTGTAGCAAAGTCGGCGCTAAGCGGCTCATCCCAAAGCCGGCCCTGGCTCAGATCCACACGCAGGATCTTGCCCATGTAGCCGGGCAAGAGGGTGGCCGGTGCGCCGCGATAGGTTTGTGGGATGGACATGGATTGGCAGGTAGGGGCGATGATGCGGAGAAGGGCTCAGAAGTCTACCCGGCGCCCGTCGTAGACGCAACGGAAGAGGTTCCGCAGGTCTTCGCGCTCGGGGATGCGGACGGCGCTGATGAAGGTGCCATCACCTTCGGCGAATTCGCACAGGGTTTCGATCTTGCTCTCGTAGTCGTTTTCTTCAATGCCCAGCTCGGCCGCGGTGAGAGGCTGGTCCACGCGGCGGCAGAGGTCGCGAATGGCGGCCACAACGGCCACGGCCGCGGCCGGCTCGTCGTCTACGTCTACATCCAGCCGCAAGGCATGGGCGATATCGCCAAACCGGGTGAGCTCCGGTTCGCGGGCGATGTATTCCAGGGTGTAGGGCAACATGAGGCTGACGCTGCGGCCGTGAGGGATGTGGAAGAGGCTGCCGAAGGCGTGGCCCATGGCATGGGCCAGGGAGGCCCAGGAATTGATGAAACCCAGCCCGCCCAGAGTCGCGGCATTGGCCATGTGTTCGCGCGCTTCCTCGTCGTCGGGCGTGGTGTAGGCGCGAGGAAGATAGGTAAACACCAACTGAATGGCCTTCAGGCAGATGCCGTCGGTAAAGTCGTTGTGGAAGGTGGAGAGGTAGCCTTCCACCGCGTGGGTCAGGGCGTCGAGGCCCGTATCGGCGGTGACGCGCGGGGGCAGGTCGCGGGTGAGGGCGGGATCGACGATGGCCCGGGTGGGCATGGTCTCGCGCGAACCCAGGGAAAGCTTGCGCCCGTCGGTCTTGTCGGTGAGCACGGTCGCCCAGGTGGCTTCGGAGCCGGTACCCGCGGTGGTCGGGATGGCGATGAGGTGGGCCAGCCGTCCCAGGTTGAGCTCCACCATGGGGCTGATCTCGTCTGGCTTCAGATCCGGCCGTTCATACAGAACCCACATGGCCTTGGCCGCGTCCATCGAGGAACCGCCCCCCAGGCCGACGATCCAGTCCGGCCGAAAGGCCCGCATGCGTTCCGCTCCCTTCTGCACGGTCTGCAAGGAGGGCTCCGGTTCCACTTCGGTAAACGCCTCTACCTCCAATCCTGCCCGGCGCAAAAGACGGGCAACGCGTTCCGTGAAGCCCAGACCGTGTAGGACGGGATCGGTGACGATGAAGGCCCGTTCCCCCTGGAGTTCTTCCAGCTGGCTGAGGGCATCCTCGCCGTAGACGATCTCGGGACAATCGAAGAACCACATGCTCTATGCCTCTTCGGGGAAAGTGGTATCGACACTGGCCGCGGCCTGCACCAGATCCAGCGTAGCCTTGACCGAACGCATGATCTTGCCCAGGTTGCCCTTCAGCTTGAGCTTGCGGCTGACCAGGGCACGAATCGGATCCAGCTTGCCCGAGAAGATGTCCTGATAGACCGGCAGGGGGCCTTCGATGATGAATTCCGGTGTCTTGTCGTCGTCACCTTCCACCAGATAGGCCTCCCGGCACTGGCCGTGCCACAGATCCAGATAGAACTTGACCGGTTCTTTCAACCCGTGTCCGGCGGATACTATGAAGTAGAAGTCGCCTTCCCATTTTGCTGCCGACACCCGATACGCCTCGCTGGCGTTGAGCGCCTCTTGAAATGCCTTGACCCACTCGGCCGAGGGAAATAGATAAGCCATGAGTACCTCCGCTGATGTTGAGACTGAAGAGGAAGAGGACGATGTCCGGCGATGACGCAATGCGTCGTGAGCAAGTATAGCACGAGAATGGGAGGGAGGGGCAAGTCGGAGGCGGAGCGGGGTTGTGTTTCAATTTGGGGGCAGCTCGCGGACGGCGCCCCCGGAAAAAGAGGCGGCCCGACCCGACCAGACGACTAACCATCGTTTCAGCTTGCCAGGCCGTGCTGCGTGGGCCGGCATCCGGACAGGCTGGAAAGCCTGTCCCACATGCAGCTTTGCCCGAAAGCTGAACCCTCGGCCGCTTGTCTGGTCGGCCGACGCCGCAGATGCGGGGCGCTCCCCCGCACTCCCCTGCAGGGGGACCCCAACAGCCTAGCGCACCGGCTGCCCCTATTTTGAAACGCACCCGCGGAGCGGAGGAGGGAGCGCTGCCCCGGCCGCTTCTGCACACGTTTGCTATCTCAAGCCGCAGCAGTGCTCCGCCCAGCAGGGGGGTGCCAAAGAAATACCCCTTCCTTACCGGAAGGGGTATAGAGAACAGTCCCCAAAAAGGCTCAGCATTCGCTGTAGCCGCAACTATAGCATTTCTTGCAGCCTTCGGTGTAGAGTACTGTGGCCTGGCCGCATTCCGGGCAGAGATCGCCGATCTGGTTGAGAGGGAGTTCCATCTGCTCGCCGGGTACTTGCGGTGGGCGGACGATGGCTTTGAGCTCTGCTTCCTCCAGGTATTCGCTCAGGACCTGGGCCAGGGCATCGGGAAGGGAACGCACGCGCGAGGCGCCAAAGCCCAGGGGGCGGCCCCCGCCGATGCCACCGAGCTGATAGGTGATCTGCTGGAGTCGCTCGGTGGGGGAGAGGGGACTGGGCATGCGCAGGATGTAGCTCATCAACCGCCCCAGCGCCTCCGACACGGCTGCCACATCCGACCCGGCCTTGCCCACGTTCAAGAAGACTTCGAAGGGTTCGCCGTCGTCGGTGTGATTAACGGTGATGTAGGCTGTACCCAGGGGCGTGGGCCGGCGGTAGGTGATGCCCGCGAGATGACCGGGCCGCCGGCGCCGCTTGGGCGCGGGTGCCACGGCCGGCGTTTCTTCCTCCATCGCGGCTGCCGGCGCCTCACCCTTCTTTTTGGCTTCGGCCACGGCCCTGGTTTCCAGAACAACGTCTTTGCGGCTACCGGTCACGTAGACGGTGAGTCCCTTGCAGCCCAGCCGCCAGGCCAGCTGGTAAGCCGTCTTCACATCCTCCACCGTCGCCTCGGGGGGGAAATTGCACGTCTTGGAAATACTGTTGTCGACAAACCGCTGCAACGCCGCCTGCATGCGAACGTGCTCTTCGGGCGTCACATCCTGGCTGACGACGAAGGTGTGCAGGATGGATTCCGGGAGTTCGGCGATGCCCTGACAACTGCCGGTGTGCATTACCTCCTCGATGATGCGCTCGCGCTGTTCGCCGACGATGCCATGGGCTTCCAACGCCTGCAGGAAGAGGGGACTGACATAGGTGAGGGGCATGTCCCCATCCTTTTCCTTGACATAGCGGGTGTAAGCCAGGGCAAACACGGGCTCGCAGCCATAACCTTCGCAGCCCGTGACGGTACCAATGGTGCCGGTGGGTGCGATGGTGGTCTGGGCGCCGTTGCGGATGCCGTGGGCCTTGAGGCCCTCCACGATGGCCTGCCAGTTCAGGGGTGGGCGGCCGTAGTCGCGGGTGTAGGGACGGATGGGGGTAGGGGGCGTCCACTTCAGGTTGTTGGGGTCGTAGATGGAGCCGCGAATGGCTTTGAACGGACCGCGCTCGCGTGCCAGATTGATAGAAGCGCGCATGGCATGGTAGCGCACGAATTCCATGATCTGCGAGGCCAGTTCCTCGGCTTCCTCGCTGCCGTAGCGTACGCCTAGACGATACATCACATCGGCCAGACCCATGATGCCCAGGCCAATGCGCCGGACCCGGTGGGCTGCTTCCTTCAGTTCGGGCACGGCAGGGACGTAGTTGTTGGCCTCTACCACGTTATCCAGGAAGTGCACCGCGGTCACCACCGTCTCTTCCAGTTTCAGCCAATCGATGGTGTTGTCCTCATCCACATGTTGCGCCAGGTTTACCGACCCCAGGCAACAGTTTTCGTATGGCCCGAGCCACTGCTCGCCGCAGGGGTTGGTCGCCTCCAGTTCGTAAAGATGGGGAACGGGATTGGAGCGGTTGGCGGTGTCCAGGAAAAGAACGCCCGGCTCGCCGTTGCGGTGGGCGAAGCGCGCAATCTTGTCGAAGAGTTCGCGAGCCCGTACCGTGCGCATGGGTCTTCCCGTACGCGGGTTGATCAGGTCGAAGTCCGCGTCCTCCTCCACCGCGCGCATGAACTCGTCGGTGATGCCTACCGAGATGTTGAAGTTGGTGATCTTGCCTTCTTCGCCCTTGCATTCGATAAACTCCTCGATGTCGGGGTGGTCCACGCGCAGGACGGCCATGTTAGCACCCCGCCGAGTGCCACCCTGGGCGATGACACCGAAGGCAGTATCGTAGGCCTCCAGAAAGCCGACGGGCCCGGTGGCGATGCCGGCCGAGGTCATGACCACATCCCCGCGCGGGCGCAGGCGGCTGAAGCTGAAGCCGTTGCCACCTCCTGTCTGCTGAATGAGTGCGGCGTTGCGCATGGTCTGGAAGATGCCGTCGGGGTGTTTGCCCATGTCATCCTCGATGGGGAGGACGAAGCAGGCGGCCAGCTGACCCAGAGGGGTCCCCGCACCCGTGAAGGTAGGCGAATTGGGGAAAAAGCGCAGTGAGGTAAGGAGGTCGTAAAAGGCTTTGGTCGTTGCTGCTACATCCCCGTTGAAGGCAGCATCGGCTTTGCCCACGTGATAGGCCACGCGGAAGAACATCTGGGCCGGTGTTTCGATGGGCTTGCCATCCAGGCCCTTGCGGAGGTAGCGTCTTCGCAAGACCTCCAGGCTGTTTGGTGACAACGATATCGCATCATCGCGCACGTAGTCTGGCAAAGTTGGTAGAGCTGTTGGGTTGGTTGCTACGGTTGTCATGCTCCATGCGCTCCAATGGCAAGAGAAAAGGGGGGACCTGGGGGGAAGTTGAGGACGATATGAAAGTTGCGGTTGGGTAATCCCGAGGGTCAACTGTCCCGACTCATAAGCCTGTCCAACTCGGCCCGGACTGCTTCCAGGTCTTGCAACTCCAGGTAGACGGTGGCAAAGCGGATATAGGCGACGGGGTCGATAGCCTTGAGCGCATCCAGAACCATGTTGCCGATCACGCTGCTGGGTACCTCGGCCTTGCCGCAATTGTGGACATAGTCTTCGATATGTTCCACGATGCCTTCGAGATCGGCGCTGGATATAGGACGCTTGGCACTGGCAACCCGGATGCCGTTGAGCAGTTTGACACGGTCGAAAGGCTCTCTGCGCCCGTCCGACTTGACCACGACCACCGCCGTGCTCACCTGCTCATAGGTTGTGAAGCGCTGCTGGCACGCGAGACACAGCCGTCGCCTGCGTATGCCGTCGCCCGAATCGCGCGTATCGATCACCCGCGAGCGAGTATGACCGCAATGGGGACATTTCATGGCGAAAACTCACCTGGCACGTAGTGCCAACAGAAACAGACAGAGCACGACCCTCTGGGGGAGAGGGGCCTGAGGTGGCAAGACT
>RFJM01000479.1 GCA_003694905.1 Caldilineae bacterium | reverse complement strand
CGTGTCCAATCTGCTCAACGGACGAGATGAGCGTATGCGACCGTCGACCAAGGAACGCATCCTGGCCGCTATCGAGGAACTGGGATACACGCCAAACCAGGCGGCCCGTCAGTTGAAGACGGGTCAGACCTTCATTTTGGGACTCATCGTACCCTCGGTGGCCAATCCCTTCTACGGTGTGTTTGCGCGAGAGGTGGAAAAGGCGGCTATGGAGTTGGGCTACCAGGTGCTCTTGGGGAATAGCGAGCGCGATGCCGAGCGGGAGCGTACCTATGCCGAGGAACTATGGAGCTATGGCGTGCGGGGGATCATTTTTGGTTCTTCGCTGGTTGCTTTCAGTCATCTCGATGATCTCATCCGTCGAGGTCTGCGGGTGGTGGCCTTCGACCGACCCGGCCAGGCCGCCGACCAGATGCCCATGGACTCCATCAGTGTTGATAACGTGCAGGCTGCCCGCCTGGCCACAAAACATCTCCTGGCCCTGGGTCACCGTCGCATCGGTTTCGTATCCGGTCCCATCCGTACGGTCAGCCGCCTGGATCGCCTGGAGGGCTACCGCAGCGCCCTGGAGGAGGCCGGCATTCCCTTCGATCCCGAGCTTGTCTGGCAAGGGGCGGAGCCCGACAACTTCGGCGACGCCAACGCGGTGGATCTCGGCCGCCAGGGTGCTCACGCCCTGCTCAGCCTGAGCGATCCACCGACGGCCTTGTTCGCGGTGAACGACATGTATGCCTTCGGTGCTTACGCCGGAGCCAGGGATTTGGGTCGGCGCATCCCTCAGGACCTCTCCGTCGTGGGCTTCGATGACATCGTGCTCAGCCAGATCGTGGAACCACCGCTGACGACTATCCGCCAGCCCATAGCCGAGATCGGCCGCTTGGCCGTCCAGCGTCTGGTGGGCCGTCTACAGAGCGAGGCAGCTTACGAGCCCGGGCACATAACACTGCCGGCTCAATTGATTGTGCGGGGGTCCACCGGACCTGCCATGTAGACTTCCCAGCATCGTTTGTGGCCTCATTCCGTTCTTGGATAAGGAGTTTCCTATGCACATCGACCTGTCAACAAAGAATGCTCTGGTCACCGGAGGCAACATCGGGATTGGCGCCGGCATCTCGCAAGCGCTGGCTGCGTGTGGGGCTCAGGTAGCTCTGACGTACTACTCTCACCGGGAGGCCGCGGCGGAGACGGCCGCCGAGATTCAAGCGCAGGGCGGACGGGCCCATATGTTTCACCTGGATGCCACGGATCCGGCTCAGGTGGATGAAGTCGTCGCCCGTGCGGCCGAAGCCATGGGCGGACGTATCGATATTCTGGTCAACAATGCCGGACATCTGGTAGGGCGCGTCCCTATCGCCGAGATGGACAATAAGCATTGGCACAAGGTGATCGATGTCAATCTGTCCAGCACCTTCTATGTTACCCGTGCGGCCATACCCTACATCCCCGAAGGCGGCCGCATTGTCAACATGTCCTCCCTGGCGGCCCGTAACGGTGGCGGCAACGGAGCCGTGCCTTACGCAACGGCCAAGGCTGCCGTGATCGGATTTACCCGCGGTCTGGCCAAGGAATTGGCGCCGCGGAACATCACCGTCAACGCACTGGCCCCCGGCTTTATCGTGGATACACCCTTTCATCAGACCTTTACCGGCGAGGAAAACTACGCGCGCATCATCGCCGGCGTGCCGCTGAAACGGGCGGGCGTACCCCAGGACGTGGCCGGTGCGGTGATTTATTTCGTCTCTGATTTGGGTGCCTGGGTCACGGGCCAGGTGGCCGAAATCAACGGCGGTGCCTGGTTTGTCTAGGAGGTTTAGCAGTGACTCAACACGATTTGCAGCCAGCGCTGGACTACAGCATTCAGATCATTGAGTACAACATGAAGACCCTGGAGGACTTCCCCGAGTCCTGCAGCGGTAAGACGTGGAACCCTATCCAGAGGGAACGTGGAGACCGCGGTCACTGGGTGGACGGGTTCTGGACAGGACTGCTCTGGCTGGCTTACGCACATACGGACGATGTCCGCTTTGAAGAAGCGGCCCGGGACTGGACCGCACGGCTCGCGTGGCTCAAGGACAGCGTGGCGACCACGATCTGGGCTTCATCTTCTCCCTTTCCCATATCCTGGGAGCGCGCGTGAGCGGGGACGAGAGCTTCTACGACAATGCCGTACAGGCCGCGAAGAGCCTGATCAAGCGCTTCAACCCTCGGGGCGAGTACCTGCAGGCCTGGGGGACGCCCGACGGCAGTCGCACCGACCGGGGGCGGATCAACATCGACGTGATGATGAACCTGGGCCTGCTTTACTGGGCCAGCGCCCATAGCGGCGATCTACGATACGCCCAGGTGGCCACCCAGCATGCGCGCACGACCCGCCTGGCGCTCATGCGGCCGGACGGCTCTACCGCCCAGGTGGGCGACTTCGATGCCGAGACGGGCGTGTGGCTGCGGCGGGAGACACATCAGGGTTTCTGTCATGATACCTGTTGGTCTCGGGGACAGGCATGGGGGCTATATGGGTTCACGACCTGCTATCGCTACACAGGTATCGAATCTTTCCTGTGGACGGCCAGGGCTATGGCCGAGTACACCCTGCGCAATCTGCCTGAAGACCTTGTTCCTTTCTGGGATTACGGCTGTCCCGACATCCCCAACACCTATCGAGATTCGTCCGCGGCTGCGGCCACAGCCTGCGGGCTACTGGAACTTGCGGCGTGTGAGCCCGACCGAGAGCGGGCCGCCCGATGGGCCGACTGGGCAGCGCGCATTACGGATTCCCTATGGCGCAACTACTCCACGCGCGGCACCGAGGTGCCGGCCCTGCTTCTCCACGGCTCCCGCTCCGTGCCCCACGGCTATATGGACCACGCTCTGATCTACGGTGACTATTACTTCATGGAGGCATTGACCAGGCTCGCACGTCCCGATATCGCAGACCGGGCTTTTCCCGAGCCGCAGGCTCTTGCCATTGTGTAACACCTGGGAGGTGACATTATGACCGCATCTACTGTTCCCCGGCCTTCACGATTGAGGTTGAACGCATTCCAGAAGGAAGCCTTGAGCGGCTTCCTGTTCATCTCACCCTGGCTGCTGGGGTTCCTCATTTTTGTACTGGGTCCCATGGTCGCCCTGATCTATCTGAGCTTCACCCGCTGGGACCTCGTCGGCAGCCCACGATGGGTAGGTGTCCGAAACTATGTACGGCTGTTTGAGGATCCGCTCTTTCGACAATCGCTCAAAGTGACTATCGGCTACGGGTTGGGGCGGGTGCCTCTGGGCATCATCGTGGCCTTGAGTGTCGCCCTACTGCTCAATCAGAAGGTCAAGTTCGTGGGCTTTTGGCGGGTGATCTACTACATGCCCGTGGTGTTGCCCTCGGTAGCGGTCGCTCTGGTCTGGATGTGGATCTACAACCCGCGCTACGGCGTGCTCAATGGATTCATCCGACAACTTTTGGGCGTGGAGGGTCCCCGCTGGCTGGACGATCCACTCCTCGTGCTGCCCTCTCTCATGGTCATGGCGGTCTGGGTGTCAGCCGGCCGCAACATGATCATCTATCTTTCGGGGCTGCAGGGGATCTCGCAGGAACTTTACGATGCCAGTGCTATCGACGGGGCCAACTCCTGGCACCGTTTCTGGAAGATCACTCTTCCGCTGCTTACGCCCATCATTTTCTTCAATCTGGTGACGGGCATGATCGACACCTTCAAGCTCTTCACTCAGGCCTACGTAATGACAGAGGGAGGACCTCGCAACGCTTCCCTCTTTTTCACCTACTACCTCTACCAAAACGCCTTCCAGCGTTTTCGCATGGGCTATGCCTCGGCCATGGCTCTGGTGGTATTCGTCATCATCATGCTGCTCACGCTGTTGATCTTCCGATCGTCACGGGCCTGGGTGTACTACGAGAGTGAGATCGCCGGAGGAGGTAATTAGTCATGACGAATTCCAGTATGGTTGTCCGGGACGCCTCCTCGGCAACTGCAGAATATGCGGGTTTGCAGCAGCAGCGGCTGCTCTACATTCTGGGGAGGTTGATGCTGTATCTGGTTCTCATCGCCGGGGCGCTGTTTATCTTCATCCCCCTGGCCTGGACCCTCAGCACTTCCCTGAAGACCGAGGCGCAAACTCTGGCCTATCCTCCTTCATGGATTCCAAACCCTATCCAGTGGCGGAACTACCCGGATGCGCTAACCGCCCGCCCCTTCGACCGCTACTACCTAAACACCTTCGTCATCACCATCCTGAGCGTGGTGGGACAGGTATTCAGCTCCGCCTTGGTGGCCTACGGCTTCGCCCGCTTTCGCTTTCCGGGTCGCAATGTCCTTTTCATGATCGTTCTCAGCACCTTGATGATCCCCTTCCATCTGCTGATTATCCCCCGTTTCATCCTCTTCAAGTTGCTGGGCTGGCTGGATACCCTCCTCCCTCTGATTGTTCCCAATTTCTTCGGTGGGGCGTTTTCGATCTTTCTCTTGCGCCAGTACTTCCAGACCATTCCGCTGGACCTCGACGAGGCTGCCAAGATCGACGGCGCCACGTCGCTCCAGATCTTCTGGTATGTCCTCCTGCCCCTGGCCAAACCCGCCTTGGGTGCCGTCGCCGTATTTGAGTTCATGAGTTCATGGCAGGATTTCCTGGGACCGCTCATCTATCTCAGCTCCGATAGGAACTACACCGTGTCTGTCGGGCTGGCCGCCTTCCGCAACGATTACTTCACTGCCTGGCATCTGTACATGGCCGCCGCGGCTGTCGCCATGATTGTACCTCTCATCGTTTTCTTCCTGGCCCAGCGCTATTTCATCAGCGGTGTCGCCCTGACCGGTGCAGGCGGATCCAAGGGATAAGGTCTTGCGGTCTTCCTACCGGCACAGCACCTATCTATTACGATGCACCGTGAAGGAGGTGTCTTATGCAACTGTGATGTTCTAGATATCGGCTCCTCTCTCTCCCAACTCTTCCTATCATCCCGCAAGGAGAAACTATCATGACCACTCGAAAGCTGACTCTTTTCGCATTGTTGCTTGTTGCCGTGTTGGCGATGGCAGGGTGTGCAGCGCCTGCCGCGCCTGCTCCGTCTGCCGAAGGCCAGCCGGAGCAGGCGCCCCAGGAAGCCGCCGCTCCAGCCGCGGCCGAGCCCGTGACGCTAAAATGGTTCTTGCGCTGGGATCAAAACCGACTCGACAATGTAGCGGCCCCGGTGATCGAGGCCTTCCAGGCCGCCCATCCCAACGTCACCATAGAGCTGGAGAACATCGGCAAGAGTTCAGACTATTACACCAAACTGCAGACCACCATCGCCGGTGGTACCCCGCCCGATGTCTTCTATCCGGCCACCCACATCGCCTACGCCCTGGCCAGTAAGGGCGCGATTCTGCCGGTGCAGGACTTCATCGAGCGTGACGGTATCGACACGTCACAATATGAAAAGGCGATTCTCGACCTCTACACGCTCGATGGCAAGGTCTACTGTCTTCCCATCGACAGCGCGGCCCTGGTCGTCTTCTACAACAAGAAGATGTTCGACGAAGCCGGCATCCCCTATCCGCAAGAGGGCTGGACCTGGGATGACTTCCTGGCTATTGCCCAGCAGCTCACCAAGGATACGGACGGCGACGGCCAGATCGACCAGTTCGGCGTGGATCAGTTCCGCAACTACTGGCCGATGGTCGTCTGGAGTAACACCGGTCACGGCCTGTTCGATGATATTCGGCATCCCACTAAATTCCTGGGCAACGATCCCGAGGTTATTGCCTCCATCCAGTGGGTGGCGGATCTGATGACCAAGTACAACGTCATGCCCACAGATGAGCAGCGCGCCGACATCAGTGACCTGTTCGCCGCCCAGAAGGCCGCCATGCAAGTGGTAGGTCACTGGCGGGTCCCGCGCTATCTCGGCAGCGAAGGGCTGGAATTCGACTTCGCCCCCCTGCCCATCGGCAAGTTCGGCGAGCCGGTGAACCGGGCTG
>RFJM01000478.1 GCA_003694905.1 Caldilineae bacterium | reverse complement strand
CCACCACCCGGCCAGGCCTCGCCTACGGGGTATGGATGGGGCAGAAGACGACGTTACAGACATGTTCTTCTCCGAAGAAGAGGAGAGGGAGGCGGCGCCTCCCTCTCTTTGAGGCGGCTGCTTAGCGGATGATTACGTGCTCACCCAGGTTGTTCTGAAGCTGCTCGACCACCACCTGCACAGCCTCGTCAGGCGTCAGCTCGCCCGATTCGGCCGCCTGGATACCCAGGTAGTAGGCCTCGGACCATTGGCTCCAGTAGGGGCTGTTGGGGAGGAAGGTGGTGTACTGCAGCAGCGGCAGGGTGGCACTCAGGAACTTGGCCGTGGTGTAGGGCGGGTAGTCGGACTGCGACTTGAGGATGCCCAGATGCCCGCTGGCCACCGCGTACGAGGTGTTGAGTTCCTTGGTCGTCGCCTTGGAGATGAGCAGCAGAGCCAGATCGGGCGCTTCGCTCTGCGAGCTGATCATGTAGAGCAAGGGGTGGGTGAGGGTGATGGGTTTGCCGGTGCCATCGGGCTGTGCCGGGATGGCGGAGAAGCCGACATGCTCCCACAGGTAATCCTCGCCACCGACATCCTGCAGGTAGTTGGTGTGCCAGCTCGCCCAGCGCCAGGTGCCCTCGAAGACGAACATCACCTTGTCGAAGCGGCTGGTGTACTCCTTATGGAAGTCCCAGTCGCCATCGAGCTTGTTGGGGCGGATGATCTTGCGAACCTGGGAGGCATCCCACAGGCGGGCGTAGACCTTGCGGGCGGCTTCGGTGTCGAAGACCAGGGCGTCGGTACCCTCCTGGGTGATCTCGCCACCGGCGCCGTAGTAGTAGTACAGGAAGTCAGGCCCGTTGGAGGGGCGATGCCACCAACCATCGCCTTCCGCCACAATGCCCTGCTCTACCGCCTGTTGGGCCGTGTCATACATGTCATCCCAGGTCCATTCCGCATTGGCCACCCGATCGGGCAGGCTCGCGATCTCCTCATCCGACCAGCCCAGCTCTTTCAGCAGGGTCTTGCTGAAGTACATCGGGCGGGCTTCCGCATCCTGCGGCACACCCCAGATACGCCCGTTGAGCTTGGTCGAATCCCACAGGCTGTCGATGACATCGCTGAATTCGGGATAGTCGCCGATCATGTCGGTGATATCCAGGATATAGCCCGCCGTCGCCCAGTCACCAATGTGTTCGTGACCGGAGCAGATGATGTCGGGCGCTTCACCGGCATCAGAAGCCAGCTCGAATTCGGTCTTGTAGTCGCCCCAGTCGGCGTCGTCCTGGATCGTTTCCAGCTCGATGCGGCGGGGATCGCCGGCCGCAGCCAGAGCCTGATTGGCTGCACCCAGGGCTGCCACCAGGTTGTCACAGCGGCCATTCTCGTATGGCGGGCTTGCCTTGCAGCGAGCCACCAGATGGACGACATTCGATGCCGGGACTTCCTTGGTGACCTCAACGACTTTCTCGACTTCGACGGTTTCCTTTACGACAACGGTTTCCTTGATGACCTGTACTTGCGGTGTTGGCTGCGCACAGGCCGCAATCACAACTGCAGCAAACACGAGTACAGCCAGAATGACCAGCCATCTAGTTTTGCGTGACATGAGACTCTCCTCCTGTATGAGTCATGTGGAATTGGAACGGACGACTAGCAACAGACGGGGTGACAGAGGACTGGATTTGTTGTCGAGCATCACCTCCTTCGTCAACCTGGAGTGTGTGAAAAAGCTTCGGTTGTTTTTATCTACAAGCCTTTCAAAGGGCGTTGTAGACGGCAGCATGAGCCCAATAGCTTCTCTCATACCCGCGGAGCGCTGGACTCGCGGATGACGAGTTCCGCCGGCAGCACGATCTGCGTGGGCGGCAAGGGCTCCTCTGCTTCAATGGCCCGAATCAAAAGCTCAGCGGCCTTCCAGCCGATCTCGTAGGCCGGCTGGCGAATGGCCGAAATGGAAGGTTGGAGGAGAGAAAAGGCAGGAATATCATCGAAGACCACGACGCCGATGTCGCGGCCGATGACCAGACCTGCATCGCGAATGGCGCGCAATGCACCTACACCCAGGCGGCTGCTGGTGGCGAAAAGAGCATCGGGTCGGGGCTTGCAGCGCAACAGATCTCGCGTCAAGCGATAGCCCTCCTCGCTGCTGGTCTTCCCGCGCCAGACCAGCGTCCGCGATAGGCTGATACCCGCTTCGTCCAGGGCTCGCTGATAACCCTGCAGGCGCCGATTGTGCGTCGTCACAGATTCCTCGAAGGCCAGGATGGCGATGTCGCGATAGCCATTGGCAATGAGGTGGGAAACGGCCTGATACGAAGCCTCTTCATCGTTGACCACGACCGAGCTGATGGGCAGGCCCTCGATCTGCCGATCGATCTGAACGAGGTTTGCCTCTTCCTCCCAGAGAGGAGGTAACAAGTCCTCCGCACCCGAGGTAGGCACGAAGATCACACCATCCACCTTTTTGGCCCGCAACATCTCCAGCGAAGCCTTCTGCAGCGAGAGTTCTTCACCCGTGTCGCACAAGAGAATGCCGTAGCCCTGGCGCACGGCGTAGTCCTGGGCACCCTTAGCCGCACCGCTGAAGAAAGGACTCTGGATGTCGTTGATGAGTAGCCCCAGGGTATATGTCAGCCTGGTCTTCAATCCCCGCGCCAACAGGTTCGGTGCATAGCCCAGTTCGTCGATAGCGCGCAAAACAGCTTCGCGCTTCTGGGCACGTACGTTGGCGCGGCCCGTGAGCACGCGAGAAACCGTGCTGGGTGACGTACCAGCAACTCGTGCCACGTCGTGTATCGTTACCTTCGCCGGCCTCCTGGGTCCGTGCTGCATTGCGCTACCGACTGAGGAAAAGCGGTCTTGAAAACGATTTCAAAACATTCTACCGACCTTTTTCTCCCCTGTCAAATCGGCATGCGAGAATGGGTGCGTTTCAATTTTGGGAAGGCCGGGGCGCGGCGCCCCCCGGAAAAAGCTGCGGCTATACACAACCGGCCCCCCACCGCATCAGCTTGCCGGGCCGTGCTGTGTGGCCCGGTAT
>RFJM01000477.1 GCA_003694905.1 Caldilineae bacterium | reverse complement strand
GTGATGGCACCGGCCAGCCATTCTATAACCTTCTGCACCCTGGCGTCCTGCCGATACCCCAAGCGGATGAGGGCGTGAGCAAGGTTGCCGTTGAGACAGAGCACCGCGCCGGAGGGGGCCGGTTTCTGATAAGCGGAGAAGGCGCCGTTGGCAGCTATGTTGTGGGTGAGGATGTACTCGCATGCCCGGCGGACACGAGGATGCCGGCCGTCGGCACCGAAGTCGGCCAGGAATATGATTTGCCAGAGGGTGCTACGGTACTTGGGCGAGTAGCCGCCCCCGGGTTTGATCCAATATCCTTCGGGGTACTGAGCTTCGAGGATGGCCGGCACCGGGCCGGTGCGCATGGTTTCTTCTCGTGCCCGCCGGACTTCCTCGCTCCGGTCATTTTGACCCAGCAGGTCCTTGAGCGCCAGATAGCGGACGCCGGGATGGAGGGGGTCGGGTTCCAGCAGCCAGGCAAGGGTGGCAGAAAGGGGCGGGGAGGTCATGGCAGGGGGCTATGCCTGGGCCTGGAGGAGGCGGTAGAGGGTCTTGTGGGCCAGCACGTCGCTGCTGATAACGCCGACGACTTTGCCCCGGTCGACGACGGGCATGGCCGAGATCTCGAAGGTTTCCAGGGCACGCAGGACGTCGAGGATGTTGTCGCCGGGGTGGGCAACGATGACGTCGGAAGTCATGATCTGGGTGACGGGGGCGTTTTCGGGGACGCCGGTCGCCGAGGCTTTGGTGATGTCCCAGTCGGTGACAACGCCGACCAGTTCGCCCTCGCGCACGACGGCGAGCATCTCGGTGGGGTCGGAGATAAGGAGTTGGGCTGCTTCTCGTATGTTGCGTTCAGGCGAGATGATCTGCAGAGGTTCCATGATCTCGGCAATGCTGCGGAAACGCTCGCTGGAGGCGATGCGGCGGATGCTGATTTGTTCGGCGGCCTCGATGGGTAGCATATCAGGGTCGGCGACCAGCAGGTCTACCAGTTCTTTCATGTTGCGGCGGATAACCTCTTCGCGCTGGCGGATGCCCGCATTCAGGCGTCGCGCAGCCAGGTCGGCGAGTTCGCCCCTGTGGTCCCTCAGCCAGGTTTCGACTGCCTCGGGTTGACCCAGCATTTCGCGGGGAATCTGGAGCGAAGGTGGTGTGGGGATGAGGTGTTCCTGCGCGGCGAAGATGACACCGCCGGAGTTGACCAGGAAGTCGGAGGCGATGAGGGTGCCGGATTGCCAGTAGACGGCGCGCTCCATGCGCATGCGCGCGGCCCGGCGCGCCGGGTCGGGGGAGTAGGTATTGGCGCCTTCTACGATCATGGCCCAGGTGCCCATGCGGTCGACGGTCATGGCCGGGTGGGTGGATGCATCGACATCGAGGTAGTTGGCGATGGGGGCTGCGGGTACCAGGCAGAATGCGGATTCGCGCAAGAGGTCGTTGGGCTCGTTGGAAAACTTGGTCTTGCAAGCGGGCTCATCCTGACCCATGAGGCGGTTGACGAAGTAGGGGAAAGTGATGAGACCTCCTTCCTTACGCAGGGAGAGGAGCTCGGCGACAGGGAGGCCTTCTTCGTTGTAGAGATAGCCCTGGGCGTCGCTGATGCCCACGATGAGCGGTTTTTCAGGCCATTCCATAAGGAGGCGGGCCACATGGGAACCGACGGCGCCGAAGCCCTGGATGAGGACGCTCAGTTCACGACGCGGGGGGGCCTGCAGGTCACGGAACTGGGGCAGGACGTGGAGGCGATCGATTTCATCGAGAAGTGCGTCGATGGCGATAACCAGGCCACCAGCTGCGCCGCCCAGCTCGTCAATGCGGTTGCCTCCCATGTCAACGGGTTTGGACAATGCGAAGTCGAGGCCGTTCTCGATGGCGACGGTTTTCATATCGGCGTCGTTGGTGCCGACATCGGGGCCGGGCAGGTAGACGTCGCGATAGTGGTAGATGAGGTGGGCAAATCCTCTGATGATCTCGGTGTGGATCTCAGGCGTGATCCTGGCTTCGGGCGCGACGATGCCGGCTTTGCCACCGCCGTAAGGGAGTCCGGCTGCCGCGTTTTTCAGGGTCATTCCCCGGGCCAGGTTGAAGACGGTGGTGGGGGTGATGTCGGGCAGCATGCGGATGCCTCCCATGGAAGGCCGGCCCATGGCCAGGTTGTCGACGACCAGGTAGCCGCCGATTTCGAGGGGGCTTTCGTCGTCCCACATGCATACGACCAACCGCGGGCCCAGTTTGTCTGCTTCGATCCCCAACCGGTGTAAGCGCTCCACGTCTGTGGCCCTGAATTCCATGAACGCCATGCTTCCCTTCTTGCGCAGGCGATTTTGCCAGGTACGCTTGGGCAGGACACGGTGCAAGAATGCATCCATTTGTTTTGGGATCATCGTCGATCTCCTTTATGGTGTTTTGGAGGTCGGTTGAACCGGAGCTGGGGGTGTCTATTCGGCCGAGGGGCAGAGATCGTTGAGGATACAGCCGGGACAGTCGGGTTTGCGCGAGGTGCACACGCGCCGACCGTGGAAGATGAGGAGATGGGCGAAGTCGATCCAGTCCTCGCGCGGGACGAGGGCCATGAGGTCTTGCTCGATCTTGTTGGGGTCTTTGTGGCTGGTGAGTCCCAGGCGCTGGGCCAAGCGCTTGACATGGGTGTCGACTACAATGCCTTCGGCCTTGTGGTAGGCGACGCCCAATACGACGTTGGCGGTCTTGCGGGCGACGCCGGGCAGCCTGGTCAGCTCTTCCATGGTGTCCGGCACCTGACCATCATAGTCGTAAGCGATGACGGTGGCAGCTTCCTGGATGTGACGGGCTTTGTTTCGGTAGAAGCCGGTGGAGCGGATGGCCTGTTCGATATCGGTGCGATCCGCCTCGGCGAAGGCGCGCGCGTCGGGGAATTTCTTGAAGAGTTCAGGGGTGACCTGGTTGACGCGTTCGTCGGTACACTGGGCCGAGAGTATGGTGGCGACCAGCAGTTCGAAGGGGTTGCGATGGTTCAGGGCGCAGCAGGCGTCGGGATGGGCGCTGCGCAGGCGCCGGATGATCTGGTGAATGCGTTCTTGGGGAGGGGCGCTGGGTTCGGGCATGATGTCTGGTCGGAGGGGGAGGCTGGATGCGGCCAGAGACATTGTACCACAGGCAGCCGTTGGCAAGCAGCCAGGTCATGGGGCGGGACGGAGGCGACGCATGAGGGTGAGGAGGCGGGGCAGGGCCCAGGTGTAGAGGCGATAGGCCGAGGGTTGCGGCGCGAAGTCCCAGGCTCCAATCCAGCGGGTGAAGCGGCCGCCGAAGCCCTGTTTGAAACGATAGACTCCCCACATGGGATCTTGCTCGCTCAGTTCATCCGGAGCCCCCCACCAGTCGTAGAGGCGACAGCCCTGTGTCCGGGCCCAGCGCATGGCTTCCCACTGCAAGAGGTGGTTGGGCATGAGTTGTCGGTGGCGGTGCGAGGAGGCGCCGTAGAAGTACCAAGCGGTGGGGCCGAAGCGGAATAGGAAGAGGCCGGCCACGGGTTCGTTTTGCACGCAGGCCAGGAAGAGTTGGCCCAGACCGTGCTGTTGCATGCGTGTCATGACGCGCAGGTAGTAGCCGCGGGGACGAATGAGGAAGCCGTCGCGTGCGGCAGTTTCGGCGTAGAGACCGTAGAAGGTATCGAAGTCTGCGCTGGGTTGTACGATTACCCCCCTACGTGTGGCAAGACGAATGTTGTAGCGGGTCTTCTGTTTCATGGCCGCCAGCAGGGCTTCCTCGGGCCGGTCCAGGTCGGAGAGGAGGGTGTTCCGAAACTGGATTTGTTGTGGGCTGAAGATCCAGCCGCGATCACGCAAGCGCTGAATGAGCCAGCGGCCAAACTCGGTGTCGGCGTCGACGTCGGGGTCGATTTTGCAAAGCAGGACGCGCGAGTCTCGCGCCTGCTGCTCCAACCAAGCCAATACGCTTTCCCAGCAGGCCGGATCTTCAGGCACGATGGGACCTTTGGGCACGTACTGGACGGCAAGAGGCAGAATGCGCAGGCGGCGCGTGAGCAGGGTGGCAGCAGCCAGAGGAGCCGTATCTGGAGGCCAGAGGTAGTGACGGGCGCTCCAGGTGGGGGCTTTGAGCGCGGCCCAATGGCTCGTCTGTAGGATGTGCGGACGAGGGAAGTGCAGGAGGGCCTGGTCGAAGCGGTGGGGATCGGTGATGAGGAGGGGGTCGGACAGCAAAGGGGATCGGCCTCAGCGCGCGGGGATGAGGGCAGTGTAGATGGAGCGCGGGGATAAGGCAAGATGGCGGGGGTGTGTTCGCGGCCAAGGGAGTGGCGGCGCCCGCGGCCGCCGACAGAGTCGGCGGCCCCTCCGGCGCTGCGCCGCAAGGTCCCTTGGTTTGGCTCAGTTCTCTGCCGGCGCAGCGCCGGAGGACGGGCGGTCGCCCGTGCGGGCGCCGCCCCAGCCAACCTCGTCCGCGCGGAGCCCCGACCTCTCTACGCCACGTGGGGCAATACCCGTTGGCGCAACATTGCCGCAGGCAGCGCGCCTACCACCTGGTCTGCCACCTTGCCGCGGCGGAAGATCATCAACGTGGGGATACTCATGATACCGTAGCGTCTTGCCGTCTGCGGGTTCTCGTCCACATTCAGCTTGCCGACGATCAGCCGTCCGTTGAACTCCTTGGCCAGCTCTTCCACAGCGGGTGCCACCATGCGGCAGGGCCCGCACCACGGCGCCCAGAAATCCACCAGCACCGGCAGATCACCCTGAATCACCTCGTTGAAATTGGCATCTGTAAGTGTCAGTGGCTTACCGGTACCGTCGGCCGTCGCTTTTGGCCGAGCCTCCGGTCGCAATGGCACCGCGGGGCCTGATGGCACTGCCGGCTGCGGACCGCCGTGTATCAGGTATTCGCACCACCTGCGCAGATCCGCCTCGGGTGGCGATCCAAACCCCGTGCCGACAACCCGACCATCCTTCACAAACACCAACGCCGGCACGCGGTCCACGGCGTATCGCCGCACCAGCTCCGCTTCGGCATCGGCGTCCACCTGTGCAAAGATCACCTTCCCCGCGTAATCGTCGGCCAGCCAGTGCACGATCGGATCCAGCTCGCGGCACGGCGTGCACTCCTGGCGCCAGAACAACAACACCACCGGCAGACCTGCTTGTAGCACGCGATCGATACTGTGCGAACTCGTGTGAACTGGAGTATTGATAGCAACAGGCATGGGCTTTCCTCACAACACATAGGTTTCAAACAGAGAGACGGGAGTCCGAGAAGTCGGGCTCCCGTCTCTATTGGATGCACCGTACACTTGCGGCGTTACGAGACTTTCTCGCCCTCAATCGTCTTGGGAGCAGAAACCTTGATGTGCTTGGGCTTGGCCTCTTCGGCTTTCGGCGCAACCAGCCGCAACACGCCGTTCTGGTACGTCGCCTCGACCGCATCCGCCTGCACATCACCGGGCAGAGTCACCGAGCGACTGAACTTGCCAAAGCGCCGTTCTCGCAGATGATAGCGACCTTCCTCGACCTCCTCTTCTTTCTTGATCTCGCCTTTGATTGTAAGCACATTCTGCGTCAGACTGATATCCAGCTCATCGGGATTGATGCCCGGAATCGCGGCCTCGATGATGTACGCATCCTCGGTCTCGGCGACATCCAGCGCCAGCCCCAGATGCGAACCGTTGAAGGCAAAAGGCCGGAAGAAAGCCTCGTCAAACAGGCGATCCATCGCCGCTCGCATTTCCATGATCTCGCGATACGGGTTCCACTGTGTCAACGCAGTCATGTCCAAACCTCCTGAGAGAATGGAACTTGCGGAGTCGCACAGCGACTACCCTGCTCTAAACTATGGCACAGCCATGTTAGCCGGCCATCAGACGATCATAAGCGATCTATTAACGTTACATGCCGCGAGACTCACACCAGCTGCCACACCCGGATTTTCTTGTCTGCTGCTCCTGCGGCGAATCGTCGGCCATCCGGCGAAAAGGCCATTCCGTTGATCACCTTAGTGCTCACCGCCAATTCGGCCATCTGCTGCCACCCTTCTACATCCCACCATTCTACCCGTCCCTCTCTACTCAAGGCCACCAACTTCTCATCAGGCGAGAACGCCAGCCCGCGCACACCGGGAGAGCTCGCGCGGATAGAACGCAGCAGTTGCCACGTTGCCGTATCCCAGAAGGTAATACCTCCGCCGTAGCCCAGTGTCACCAGTTGCTTGCCTCCTGCGATGAACTGGAGTCCCCACACCGCCGTCTCGTCCGCTTGCAGAGTGGCCACAGGCTCGCCCCCCGGTAGACTCAACACCCAGACATCTTCTCCCAATCCGGCCGTTGTCACCAGCCCTCCGTCGGGCGAGATCGCCACCGACGCCAGATTCTGCCTGCTCAGCTTCTTGCCCAGAACCGGCTCGCCTTCCCGACTCCACAGCGCCAGCCTGCCGCCGTAAGATGCCGCAGCAAGCCACCGTCCATCACGCGCGACATCCACTGCCGCCACCACCTGCTTGCGGTCCTGCAGCGTGCGCAGCAGCTTCCCCTCGCGAAACGACCATACTTTCACCGTCTTATCGCTGGAACCTGTGACCAGCAGACTTTCATCCCCAGTCAGGGCAAACCCATTTACACTGTTGGCATGACCCCTGAACTCACGCTGCAATGCCCAGTCGCTCACCGACCAGACCTTAACCACGTTGTCCATCCCGGCGCTGACGAGCGCGCGGCTGTCCGCCGTGAACCGCAGCCCGAGCACGTAACTCTCATGAGCCGGGAAAACCCTTTCTTCGACAGGAGTCATAGACTACACGTGCCCCAGTCGCAGGTCGCCGATCTGACGGCGATAGTACGGCGCACGCTGGGGAGAGTGATAGAGACAGCGGTAGAAATCGCGCGCGATCTCCCCTTGCTGTTCGCGATTGAAAAACGCCAGGGGCCGGCCATCCGCCAGGGCCTGGCAACCACCGTAGTCGTAGCCGCTGCAGAATTGCGCGGCCAGGGCTTCCGGATAATACTGGAGTCCCACGTGCTCCATTTGCGCGACATGGACCAGCTCGTGGATCAGCCAGGCCATATCTTCGTTGCCGGGGGCGGGATGAATGCGACGGGTGAAATTGACCGTATAGGCTATGACAACGCCCAGGTGCCGGAAACGTCGTTGGATAATCAACCTGAACAGCGCTCCCACCCAGGCCAGGAGCGAGTGCTCGTCTACTCGAACCTGGGGGTAAGGAACGCTTTCGCCCAACACCTTGCGCGCCTCTTCGATCTCCAGCGCCGACAGCGGCCGTGTGCCCGGCTTGATCACCTGTCCCCACAGCGTGAGCCACTCCCCCACGGCCACCACATCCAACACCTTACACACCAGTCGCACCCACCATCCGATACTCATTAGAGCACCTGGCGGACGATACCGCACGTGCGCCAGCAACCGCCGGCGGCGGAGCGCCGACTTGTATCGATACGCGTTTTGCAGACTCTCCCAACAACCGCTGACGTTGTCCAGCCAGCGACCCAGACGCGGCAAAGAAGGCGTTAGAAACAGCGGCGACAGAAAGCCATGAGCTGGCATGGGTTACCCTCGGTGTTCACTGCTGGTCCGACCCTGTTGCCACGATGGCATCCAAGATCTTCACATAACCGGTGCAGCGGCAGAGATTGCCGGTGATGGCTTCGGCCGCCTCGGCCCAGGTGGGCTGCGGTCGCTCTTCCCAGAGCTTCGCCGCCGACATGATAAGACCGGGCGTGCAAAAGCCACATTGAACCGCGCCCGCGCGGGCAAATGCCTCTTGTACGGGATGGAGTTCCCCCTCGCGCGCCAGCCCCTCGATCGTCACGACCTCTGAGCCATAGGCGCGGGCCGCCGGCACCAGACAGCTCATCACCGCCACGCCGTCCAGCCACACGGTGCAGGCACCACATTCACCCTCCGCGCATCCCTCTTTGGTTCCAGGCAGATGCGCAGCCTCGCGCAACGCATCCAACAAGGACAGGTTCGCCGCTCGGGGCAAGACCGCGGGGCGGCCATTTAGTGTGCAGGGGATGTCGGCATCACCCACAAGCCTACGGGTTCGTCTCAAGGGAGCGAAGCGACCGTTGCCACGACCCCACAGCATCACCGGCCGGCCGGGCCAGTGGGCCCGCTCGCAACCCGCGAGCACCTGGCCCAGCGCCCGGCGCGTGATAACATCGGCCAGATGCCGCCGGTACGCGGCCGAGCCGCGTACATCGTCGATGGGCGAGATATCCTCCTGGACGGCTTCGGCCGCCCGCTCGATCCGGCGCGGCGTCAGAGATTCTCCTACCAGCACCGCTTCTGCGCTGGTTGCACGCACCACCGTGGGCGCCACCGAGCCGAACGCGAGGCGAGCATCCCTCACGATTTCGCCATCGAAGTCGAGCACCGCGGCCAGGTTCACCAGACTGATGGCCTGGGCGCGGCGCAGGCCCACCTTGATGAACACCCCCCGGGTTGTGGCCGAAGGTAGCGGAAAGCTGATATCTGTGATCATCTCATCCGCCGCCAGCACCGTCTTGCGGACCCCCTGGAAAAAATCCCGCAGAGCCACAGTCCGGAGACCGCGCACGGAAGCCAGGGTCAACTCGGCCCCCAGCACCATCAGTGCCGGAATGGTATCGTTGGCCGGCGAAGCTGTGGCGATATTGCCTGCGATGGTGCCTCGATTTCGGATCTGCGGGGCACCGATTTCCCAGCAGGCGCGTACCAGCGGCCAGGCGTGCTCTTGTAGCAAGCGGCTGGCCACGGCTCGATTATGGGTAACCAAGGGGCCAATGTGAATGCGGTTCTCTTCCAGACGGATCTCATCCAATCCTTCTACCCGCGAGATGTCGATGAT
>RFJM01000476.1 GCA_003694905.1 Caldilineae bacterium | reverse complement strand
GTCCCCTGACAGGCAGAGCCTGCAACCCCTCGATGCCGAGGAGTCCCTGCCCCCCATTCCCGGCAACGAGGACCTGACCCCCAAGCCGCCGACGCCTACGCCCAAGCCTAAGCTTTTTACCTACACGGTCAAGGCCGGCGACACCCTCTATTCCATCGCGCGGAAGTACGACATCACCGTCGAAGACATCTTGCGCTACAACAACCTGCAAGATCCCAACAACCTGCGCGTGGGCCAGGAACTGCAGATACCGGGAAAACCCTCGGCCGGCACCCCAAGCGACGAGGGCTACATCCATATCGTTCAGCCGGGCGAAACCCTCTTCGGCATCGCCCAGAAATACGGCGTGCCCCTTGACGCCCTGGCCGAGGCCAACCAGATCGCCGACCCCAGCAACATCATTGTCGGCCAAAAGTTGATCATTCCCAACGTCGCCAGACAGGAGGGGGGTACCGGCGGCCCCGTCGTACGCGTCTACGTGGTCAAGCCGGGTGATACGCTCACGTCCATTGCCGCCCGCTATGGCGTTACACCTCAGTCCATCGTCGAAGCCAACAAGCTGGAGAATCCAAACCGTCTCATTGTGGGTCAGACACTTACCATCCCGGCGCCCTGACGGAAAAACCACCCCGCGTGTCTTTTGGGCAGTGAATGTCAGCTTCCTGGTGGCAAACTGTCAAGCTGGCTGGCACAATAGCCGCTAATATGATACTGTCATGATCACCCAAAGCGGCTCAAGGATCCGTTTTGCAGTCGCTTGTCTATCACCAAACCAAAGTCCGTTCATCAAACTTTCGGCGCATCAAGGAGTTTGCCCATGGGACAGCTAATCTTCACACTACTTCTCGCCGTCATCGTTGGGGTCGCGGTAGCAGCGTTCATCGCAGGAGCCGGTGCACGCCGCGGCCAAAGCAACCCCCAGGCCGGTATCATTGCCGGCGTTATTGCCTTCCTGCTCGTGATGGGCGTCCTTGCCGCCATCAACAGCTACACCATCGTCGAGGCCGGTACGGTCGCCGTCGTCAAACGTCTGGGCCGTGTGGTCACAGTGTTCGAGCCGGGTCTCAACTGGAAGATACCCTTCATCGACGAAACCGTCGTCTACCGCACCCAGGAAATCGTCTACGAGACCAGTGACAACCCCTCCATGTCCAACGCAGATTACACCGATGTCTCCGTTGACACGGCCACCAGTGACGGTCAGCAGATCACGGCCCGCTACACCGTGCGCTTCCGCATTAAGCCTCAGGAGGCGGCTAACATCGTCAACAACCTCGGCACCGAACAAGAAGTCGTCGAAAAACTGGTCAAGCAGAACAGCCGCGTCTGGGTGCGCACCTTGCTGCGCAACTACGAGGCCAGTCAACTCTATTCCGGCGACATCCGTGAGGCGCAGGATGCCATCACCGAACAACTGAGCAAGGATTTCGAGGCCGAGGGATTGGAGCTCGTCTTCTTTGGCCTGCGACAGATCGGCTTTACCGAAGCCTACAAGCAGGCCGTGGAGAACAAGCAGATCGAGGCCGAAAACATCATCACCAAGCAGAACCTGGCCCGTCAGGCCGAATTCGAAAAGCAGCGCATCATCACGGAGGCCGAGGCCGAGGCCGAAAAACAACGCCTGGAACGCATTGGCGTGGCCCAGGGTGAAGCCGAGGCCATCAAGCTCAAAGCCGAAGCGGATGCCGAGGCCATCCGCATCCGAGCTCAGGCTCAAGCCGAGGCCAACCGGCTCATCGCCGCAAGCCTCAGCCCCGAAGTCATCCGTTGGCAGGCCGTCAACCAGTGGAACGGCCGCTATCCCACCGTCATCACCGGTGCCGGCCAGCAGTTCATCCTCCCCGGTGACCTCTTCGCCCCCACCGAAGCGCCCTGATCCTCGCCGAACCTGGTGCCCAGCCGGGGCAGTGGGTGACCCTGCCGGTTGCCTGCTCCCCGGCTTTTTTCTCCTTCCCGCCGGGCGACCACCCCCACCCGGCGACTCAAGCCCGCGGTCTCGCCCTCGCGGAGCATGCATCTCCCGCTACGACTTCACCCGCGGTCGCGCCAGCGAGACCCCGGCAACCATGCCCAGTATGAAAGCGATAAGCATCAGGATCACAACGATGGCGATGAGATCAAACGGATCGGTCATGCCGGCCTCCTGGCGCATGTACATCATTGCTTAGTGTATTTCAAACACAAAGTTATCAGAAAAAGGCCGCCCTGTCAAGTACCTACTTTCCCGGCGCTGCGCGCAGGCATTGCGGCAGGTCGGAGGTGAAAAGGGTGCACGGACGTCCGGGGCCAGGCCAGAGGTAGGAGGATCGGGTACGAAGCGAACCATGTACTGCCACGTTCTTTCCGAACCCCTCCGTTGAGTCGAGGCGGTCGTTGCACTCCTTCCCGGCAGAGCATGGGGCAACGTGCTAAACATGATCGATCTGAGGGTTGACACCGTTCGGCTTTCCTCTATCATAGGCATACTATGGCTACGCTGACCGGCGTGATCGAACGGATCACCTATCACAACGAAGAGAACGGCTACACGGTGGCGCGGCTGAATCCCGAGGGGGGTGGAGCCCTGGTGACCGTCGTCGGCAAGATGATCGGCGTCCACGTGGGCGAGGCAGTCGAACTGCATGGCGAGTGGGTACGACACAGTCAGTACGGCCGCCAATTCAAGGTTGAGGAGATGCGCCTCAGGGTGCCGACCACGGTACGTGGCATCGAGAAGTACCTGGGCTCAGGGCTCATCAAGGGCATTGGGCCGGTAACGGCGGCGCGCATCGTCAGCCATTTTGGGCGGGATACGTTGCGCATTATCGCAGAGGAGCCGGAACGCCTGAGCGAGGTTCCCGGCGTGGGCAGGAAGCGCATCGCCATCATCAAGAAAGCATGGAAAGCCCAGGAACACCTCAAGGAGGTGATGATCTTCCTTCAGTCGCACGGCGTTTCCACGGCTCTGGCGGTCAAGATCTACAAGACCTATGGCAACAGCGCCATCCAGGTGCTACGCACCAACCCCTATCGGCTACAGCAGGATGTCTACGGCATCGGTTTCCTCACGGCCGACAAGATCGCCAGAGCACTGGGCCTGCGACATGACAGCCCCGACCGCATCGCGGCCGGGATTGGACATGTGCTGACCCAGGCAACCGAGGCGGGCCATGTCTACCTGCCCTACGAGCGGCTGGTGCAAGAGGCAGCCCGCCTGCTGGATGTAGAGGCAGCGCAGGTAGAAGCTGTGTTGGGGCGGCTGCAGGCAGAGGAGGAGGTGGTGATGGAGCAGGTGATGCCGGAGACAGAAGAAGCATCTGAGCCGATCATGGCCGTTTACTTGCCCGTGCTGTACTACAGTGAGGTGGGGGTGGCCGAACGGCTGCGTCGCCTGCAGGACGCGCGGCTGTCCACCGGCGTCTCTCGGCTGACCATATTCGAGAACTACGCCTGGCATGAGGCCCTTGCCAGACTTCAGAGTGAAATGACCGTTGAACTCGCGGCAGCTCAGCGGCAGGCCGTGCGGACGGCCCTCACCCATCCTGTGACGGTGCTCACCGGCGGGCCCGGCACCGGGAAGACCACCACCCTGCGCGCCATCATCCACCTGCTGGAGCGGGCCGGGCTACGATATGCCCTGGCCGCGCCTACCGGCCGCGCGGCCAAACGCATGGCCGAAGCCACGGGCCGCCCGGCCAAGACCATTCACCGCCTGCTGGAGATGCAGCCGCAGGAGGGCTTTAGCTTTCGCTACAACGCCGAGCATCCCCTGAAGATCGACATGCTGATCGTGGACGAAGCTTCGATGCTGGACCTCATGCTCGCCCATCATCTTCTCAGGGCGATACCTCCGGGCGCACACCTGCTGCTGGTAGGCGACGTCGATCAGCTGCCTTCGGTGGGACCGGGGAACGTCTTGCGCGACATCATCGACTCCGGCGAGGTGGCGACGGTATCATTACAGACGATTTTTCGGCAGGCAGCCGACAGTCTCATCATCACCAATGCTCACCGGGTGAATCGGGGTGAAATGCCGCTCTTCCCCAAAGAGGCTCGCGATTTCTTCCTCTTTCATATTCAGGACGTCGACCGCTGTGCCGACATGGTGGTGGAATTGGTGAGCCGGCGCATCCCCGAAAAGTTCGGCATCCCGCCTACCGACATCCAGGTGCTGAGCCCGATGCACCGGGGGCCCATTGGCGTGACCGCGCTCAATCTGCGCCTGCAGGAGGTCTTGAATCCCTACTCGCCCGACAAGTCCCAACGAGAAGCCAGGGGGCGCGTATTTCGGGTTGGGGACCGGGTCATGCAGATCCGCAACAACTACGATCTGGAGGTCTTCAACGGCGACATGGGCGTGGTGACGGCCGTCGATGTGACGATGCAGACGCTGACGGTCGATGTGGATGGATATCCGGTGAAATATGACTGGATCAATCTGGACGAACTGGTGCACGCTTGGGCGGTGTCGGTACACAAGAGCCAGGGTTCAGAATACCGGGCGGTGGTGCTCCCCTGGCATACGACGCATTACATGATGCTGCAGCGCAACCTGCTCTACACCGCCATCACCCGCGCCCGCGAACTGGTGGTCATCGTGGGGACGCGCAAGGCCCTGGGTATTGCCTTGCGCAATGCCGGGGTAGCGCGGCGCTATACGGCACTGGCGCAACGTTGCCGCCGGGCTATGCCCGCCGCTGCCGGCGACTGAATGAGAGGGACTCGACTCCTGCCGTGGCGAGCACGCAGAATTCTCGTCCAGCCCTCACTCCCACCACACTCTGGGCACCTGCGCCACCTCCAAGAGCGTGTGCAGAAGGACATTGCCTGCGTTGATGACATCCTCGTCGCGGGTGTATTCGCGAGGGTTATGGCTGATGCCGTCTACCGAGGGGACAAAGAACATGGCCGTGGGTGTAATCTGGCTGAGCGAGCGGGCGTCGTGCCCGGCCAGACTGGGGAGTCGCATGTGGCTGAGGCCCAGGCGCTCCGCGGCCCCCTCCACGGCTGCCATCATGTCCGCATGCATGGCTGCAGGCGGCGTGCCGGCCAGAGGTTCGGCTTCCCATTGCAGTCCGTTGTCTTCGGCTGCCTGGGCGCACAGGTCCAGCAGGGCCTGCTGCATCTCGTTCAGCAAGCTCTGGGAACTGTGACGGAATTCCAGGGCCAGGGTAGCCCGGCCCGGCACGATGTTGAAGCTGCCCGGCGCCAGCTCCACCCAACCGCAGTTCATGACCCCCGGTGTGAAGCGTTGCATCACCATTTCCCTGGCCCGAGCGACAAACTGAACCACACCCCACAAGGCATCCCTGCGTTTGTGCATGGGTTTGGTGCCCGCGTGGGCGGCCTCCCCGAAGAACCGCACCCGGTAGGAGCGGATGCCGACGATGGCCGTCACCACGCCGATGTCCACCTGCTCTTCTTCCAGGCGGGAGCCCTGCTCGATGTGTACTTCCACATATCCTGCCAGCGTAGCGGGATCTCGCCGGGCATCAAAGAGGCTTTCGCGGCTCAGCCCCAGGCGCTGCAAGGCAGCGGATAATTCGGCAGCGTCCAGGCGCGCGCGAGCCAGATCGGCCTCGCCGAGGGCGCCGCTGAAGGCCAGGCTGCCGAATGTACCGATGCAGGCACCTTCCTCGTCGGTGAACGAGATGGCCTCGAGGTGGTAGGGCATGGGGATGCCTTTCTCGCGAATGGTCTGAAGTGCCTCGAGCGCGCAGAGTACACCCAATGCGCCGTCATAGCGCCCTCCGTTTGGCACCGAATCCAGATGGGAGCCGGTGAGCAGAGTGCGTGCCTGGGGGTCGGCCGCAGGGAGTATGGCCGAGAGATTGCCGGCCCCGTCCTTTCGGAAAAGCAGCCCCGCCTCTTCCACCTCGCGCTGGAACCAGGCACGACCTTCGAGATCCGCGTCCGAGAAGGCCCGCCGTGAGACGCCGCCCTCTTGGGTGCGGCCGATCTGTGCCAGCGCCTGCAGACGGGCCAGCAGCCTTTCGGCATTGATCGTCAGCATCCGGTCCTCCTTGTGATGATTGCGATGGTGCCATGACCGCGAAGCCGGCCGACGACAGCGGTTGTAGCAGGAGAAGTGCTATCTCAAGCCGCCACCTGCTCCGGCCACGTAACCCGTCCCTCCGGCGCCTCGAAGTCTGCCGGTCCGGTACGGAGATCAGGCGCGCACAGGATTGGCGCGCTCGGTGGCGTGGGGCTGCCTGGCCAGGGCGCGCCACTTGTCCGCCGCCCCGCGACGCATCAGAGCCGGTTCGAAGTCCGCCAGGAATTCCCAGCCCTCCAACTCAAGCCCTTCGGCCGTTTGATCGGTGAGATGAAAGCGCAGAGTACGACCGTCGGTCAGCAATACGAACGCCAGCACCTCGTCATCACCATCGTCAATGACATCCACCACGCACGGGCGGTCGGTCCCCATAGGCTTTTGGAAGAAGGTGGCCGAGCATCGGGCACAGAACGCCAGATCCGCATCGCATAGGCCGCGGTCCATAACAATGATCATGGAAACCTCCAGATCGCTTGCAGACGATCAATACTTACCGCCATCCTAACCGCTCTGGGTCGGTCCGTCTATGATCTAAGACATATTGTGCAGAAAGAAACACGAGTACCTGGACGCGCGGCAGAAAGGAAGAAAGGTGGCGTGTTCAGACAGGGTCCAGACCACCGTCCCGCTTG
>RFJM01000062.1 GCA_003694905.1 Caldilineae bacterium | reverse complement strand
GGGCTGGCGCCGGTGACGGCGGCGCGAAATGCGAGCCTGACGGTCAGCATCGACCCTCACGGCCCCTCGCCCGAGCGCCTGCCCGCGGAGGGAAGCCATGGCCTGAGATTTGCAACGGCCGCCGGCCGGGGATTGCCGGAGGTGGAGGAATCTCGGTGACGCACACGTAGGGAGGTCGTAACTGGGGAACTCACGACAGTGCCAGGAAGCGCTCGTAGGCCTGGTCCCAGGCCTCGCTGGGGTGGGGCTCGTAGAATGTGCGGGGGAAGGAATCGGCCAGGGCGGCGCGTCCGGCGGCGACGCTCTCTAGATGGCCGGTGGCAATGGCCTGCATCATGACATTGCCCAGAGCGGTGGCTTCGACCGGGCCTGTGACGACGGGTCGATTGCAGGCATCGGCCGTGAACTGGTTCAGCAGTCGATTCTGGGAACCGCCTCCTACGATACGAATAGTGTTGAGACGATGGCCAACCAGGGTTTCCAGGGAGCCGAGCACCCAGCGGTATTTGAGGGCCAGGCTTTCCAGAATGCAGCGCACGACCGCGCCCACCGTGTCGGGCACGGGTTGGCCGGTACGCCGACAATAGTCGCGAATCAGGGCCGGTGTGTCGCCGGGGCTGGCAAAGGCCGGTTCATCGGGGTTGACCAGGCTGCGCAGCGGCTCGGCCTGCTCGGCCAAAGCGATCAAGGCATCCCAGGTGTGGTCCTCGCCTTCGCGCTGCCATTGTCGGCGGCTCTCTTGTAGCAGCCAAAGGCCGGCCACGTTCTTCAGCACCCGTATGCTGTTTGCCACCCCTCCCTCATTGGTAAAGTCGAGGGCCAGGGATTGCTCGGTGATGATGGGTTCGCTCGTCTCGATACCCATGAGGCTCCAGGTGCCGCTGCTGATATAGACGCTCGTGTCATCGAGGTCAGGCACCGCGGCCACAGCATTGGCGGTGTCGTGGCTGCCCGTGGCGATGACAGGGACGGCCTGCTCCAGCCCCACCTCCTCGGCCACATCGGGCCGAAGTGAACCCAGGACGGCACCCGGCTCGATGAGCGAGGGCAGGAAGTGGGTGGGGATATCGAGCCGCTGCAAGAGATCGGTCGCCCAGGTACGGCTGCGAGCATCCAGCATCTGGCTGGTGGAGGCGATGGTGTATTCGGCCCGTTTCTCACCGGTCATCCAGTAGCTGAACAGGTCGGGTGTGAACAGCAGGGTATCGGCCAGATCGAGCTGGGGGTCATCGGCCAAACGCCGGGCCAGCAACTGGTACAGGGTGTTGAGTTGCATGAACTGGATGCCGGTGATGCGGTAGATCTCGGCCCTGGGCACGCGCGCGAAAGCGGCTTCCAACATACCGTTGGTTCCGGCATCGCGATAGTGATAGGGATTGCCCAACAGGGCACCGGTGCGGTCCAGCAGGGCATAGTCCACGCCCCAGGTGTCGATACCGATACCGACGGGGAGTCGGCGATGTTCGACGGCATATCGTCGGAAGCCGCTCAGGATCTCAGACCACAGGCGCAGGTGGTCCCAATGCAGGCGGCCCAGGATGCTCACCGGGCCGTTGTCGAAACGGTGGATCTCTTCGAGAGAGAAATGGGCGCCATCCCAGCGGCCCAGCATGACGCGGCCGCCCGAGGCGCCCAGATCGACGGCGAGGAAGTTGACGGTGTTGGTCATGACAGTAACTCAGGCGGCAGTTGGTCGGCTGTGGGGAAACTCGTCTGCGTACCCGAAGATTGCACGCTGATGGCAGCAATGTGGTTCGCCCGGCGCATCGTCCGCGGATGTTGGGGAGACCAAATGACTACTGGAAGCCGCCGCTTGTCTCCGCCACACCGCGTTCGGCCCGGATCTTCTCCTCATAACCACTGGCCCAATAGGCGGCGATGGGATCGGCGGGCACCCCCATCTCCTCTCGAACCTGGGCCAGCAGAGGTCGGACATCCGTGCGATACGCGTCGGTGAGAATGCGGTGAGCTTCCAGAACGTTGCCGTTTTGCTGCGCTTCTGCCAGGTGCCTGCGCGGCACACAGAGCGCTTTGGCGTACGCTTCCTGGCAGTTGAGCACAGAATAGATCATGGGAGCCATCTTGCCCTCGATGTTGTGGCATTGGTCGATCATGTAGGCAACGTTCAACGCGGTGGTACGGGCCGGCTCGTCCTGGCTTAACGCTGCTCCGGTAAGCTCGTTGTAGATGAGAAAGAGCTCGTAAGGGTTGGTGCTGCCGACGATGAGATCGTCGTCCGCGTATTTGCGATTGTTGAAATGAAAGCCACCCAGCTTTCCCTCGTCCAGTAAGAAGGCGACAATTTGCTCGATGTTCACACCCTGAGCGTGATGCCCCAGATCCACCAGCACCTGTGCCTGCGGCCCCAACTTCGTACACCAGGCGTATGCCGTCCCCCAGTCGGGGATGTCGGTGCTGTAAAAGGCAGGCTCGAAGAACTTGTACTCCACCAGCATGCGACTACCCTTGGGTAGATGCTTGTAGACCGTGGCCAATCCCTCTTCGAACCTGCGCTTGCGGGCCCGCAGGCTGTCTTGCCCCGCGTAGTTGGTACCGTCTGCAAACCAGAGGCTGAGCACCGTGCTCTTGACCCTGGGCATGATCTCGCAACACTCCAGAATGTGATCCAGTGCTCTCTCACGGATGGCGGGGTCGGGATTGCCCAGAGAACCCAGCTTATACTCATCGTCCTGGAAGACGTTGGGATTGACCGCGCCGATGGCGATGCCTCGCTCTTCGGCATATTGGCACATGGCATCGTAATCGTCATCTTCCGGTCTATCCCAGGGGATGTGGATGGCGACGGTAGGAGCAATGCCCGTCATCTTGTGGACCATGGCGGCGTCGTCCAGCTTCTGCCGGGTGGTGGTGGCTGCGCCGGGCCAGGCAAATGCCTTGAAACGGGTTCCGCTGTTGGCATAGCCCCAACTAGGCGTTTCGATGTGTTGCCGCTTCAGGGCAGCTTTGACGGACTCAACATCGATGCCTTTGGCCTCGAGTTGTTCCGCCAGGATTTCGTAAGCAGCGCGATGGTTACTCATTTTTGGTTTTCTCCACGAGTTCCGCGAGGGAAACAATGCTGATGGGGACGGCGAAAAGTAAGAGAGACCACGCGGACGAACTATAGCATGATCTCAGCCGGCAGGCAATAGCCGGCAAAAGGGTCACGAGGCGCGAGTTGCCGGTAGGTGTCTGGAGAAGAGAAGTGGCCGGGCTAGCGCATCTCCTGGCCTCCGGTCACGTTGATGGCCTGGCCGGTCATGTAGCTGGCCTGGTCGGAAGCGAGGAAGACGAGCACGTTGGTGACATCGTCGTAGGTGCAGCCGCGTTTCATGGGTACCTGGTCGATGTACTTCTGCCTCACTTCCTCTTCGGTGATGCCCCATTTGCGTGCGTACTGTTTGTAAAGGGAGTTCACCCACAAGGGCGAATCCAGTAGATTGCCGGGACAGATGGCATTGACACGAATGCCGTATTCGGCGAGGTCGAGCGCGATGCTTTGGGTGAGGCCGATGCCGCCGAATTTGCTGGCCGCGTAGGCCGAGTTCTTGTAGCTGCCTTTCTTGCCCGACTTGGAGTTGATCTGAATGATGACGCCGCTTTTCTGGGGGATCATCACGCGGGCAGCATGCTTGGCGAGCAGGAAGTAACCGAAGAGATTGACGTTCATGACGGCCCGCCATTTCTCGGCCGGGAAATCCCAGATGGCTTCGGCGATGAGGATACCGGCATTGGATACAGCGATATCCAGCCGGCCAAAGGTCTCCACGGCCTTCTGCACACCTGCCTCCACCTGGGCCTCGTCGGTCACATCCATGACCACGGCCAGGGTACGGCGGTCCGTCTGTGCAGCAATGCTTTCGGCGGTTTGGCGGGCACCGGGCTCGTTGACGTCCGCCACGACCACGTGGCAGCCCTCGCGGGCCAGGCGCTCACAGATGGCGGCGCCCAAACCCTGGGCACCACCGGTTACCAGCGCGATTCGGTCTTCGAGTAGTCGGCTCATGATTACGAGATATGCGGTAGGGAGGGATTAAGAGTCAGGGAGGAGAAGGTCGGTCAGGGCAGAAGCAGATTCAGGAATTCTTCCTCTGCTTCGACCGTCCATTCCCGTCCGTTCTTGAGCCTGGCATAGACGGTGGGAAGCTTCTCCTTCAGATCGGGTAGGGCGGTGAGGGGGAAGTCCTTGATATGGGGAAAGATGACGACCTTGCCGGGGAACACCTGGTCTTGTACAGCCCGCAGGCCATCTTTGGCCGCGCGCAGGGAGCCAACAGCGGCGACAGAGCGGTTGGGGGAGAGCTGGCCCGACTCGCACTGTTGCAACATCAGGCGCAGGTCGTCGATGGACGAGGCAGAATGACCGATGACCCGGACGTCTCGCAGGTAGATGTCGCTCAGGTCCAGCTCGGCCATGGTGCCCCGCGCCACGCCGGCGAAGATGTTCATAACGCCTTCTCGGGCCAGCCAGGTGGCGGCGTCGGAGATGACGGCAGGCACGGGAGCCAGAACGATGATGTCATCGAAGCCGGTCTCCCGGAACTGGGCCATGCCCGCCTGGTAGCTTTCTCTTTCCAGAGGATTGAGGCAGATAAAGCGGATGCCCTTGGCGCGGGCCTCGTCGGCAAAGCTGATTTCCAGGTCGCGCAAGCGTGTGTCGCTGACATCGGTACAGACGATTACGGCAGGCCCGTTATCCAGCTGGATGGCGCGCTGCACATGCATGCGACCCATGGGCCCGCCGGCACCGACGAACCAGGCGCGACCGCCGGGGCGTAGGGTCGAGCGGACCGGGGTATCGGTGTAGGCATCGGATATCTCGCTGCTACGCGTGCCCACATACAGCCAGCGATTATAATGGATGCGGCCGATATCGATGCTGACCGGCTCGGCCAGGGCCCGCTCCATCACCAGAGCGACAATGCCGAAGGGAGCCAGGAAGGGGCTGACGGTTTCGACCAATGTCTTATCCGCGCCGAGCAGGATGATATCATCGATCGGCCGGACGGGCGGAGCGTTCACGTCTTCGGCTTCTATCACCTCCACCCCTAACTCATGGGCACGGGTGCGCAGGCGGTCGGCCAGGTAGGGGGGCACGTCCGTGAGGAGGAGCTGCGCCGGATGCACGGCATGGTCGAAGCCCGCATTGAGGGTGTAGTTGCGCTCGGGATCGGCGTGGCTGCCGATGATCCAGGTGACGCCGCCGGGCTTGAGATGGGTGCGATACTCGAGTTGGTAGGCCGCCGTGACACAAGCCCAGGGTTCGGTGAGGGCACTTTCGGCATAGCCGGTCGTAGGCCGTATGGGGATCAGATAGTTTCCGTCGTCGCCGTTGAGGATGCGCTGATCGATGACGTTGTACTCGGAAAGCCCGCCCTGGATCTCGTAGCCGTAGGCGTAGCCGACGCCGTTCACGTAGATGTCGGCCTGAATGGTGAAGCGGTCGCCCACTTTGTACTGGTCCTTCAAGGCGTCTCCGACTTTGACCACGGTCATGGCGATTTCGTGTCCCAGCACCACCGGGTTCTCTTTCATGTTGCGGTAGATGCGGGGATGCTCCTCACCCAGGCGTATAATCTTGATGTCGGAAAAGCACAGTCC
>RFJM01000475.1 GCA_003694905.1 Caldilineae bacterium | reverse complement strand
GCTCTTCCTGCCCTACATTCACCGGGGCGAGCCGACACCCGAGCCGGAGGCAGCTACGGCGTGGATGCCCGGCTATCTGCACGGGTCGGCCATCGTGCGCTAACCGGCACCGTCGGACATTGCGCGAGCAGTGCCGGAGGCCGGGATCTGCGGGTGCCGCAATCAGGCAGTCGCGGCCGAAGCGTTGCCCCGCAGCGTAGGGCCGCGCCCGCCCGACACAGCCACATGTCGACAAAGGTCGCGCAGAACACAATTATCGCATCGAGGCTTGCGGGCCTTGCAGACGGCTCTGCCGTGGCGGATCAGGTTGAGGTGCAAGGGATAGAACCATTCGGGAGGGGTGTGGGTTTCGAGGACCTGCATCACCCGGTCGGCAGAGGCACCGGCCGGGGCCAGGCCCAGGCCGGTGCAGACACGGCGAACATGGGTGTCGACGGGAAAAGCGGGACGGTTGAAGCAGAATAGCAGCACGATGGAGGCCGTCTTGTTGCCCACACCCTCCAGGGAGGTGAGCCACGCACGGGCGTCCTGCACCGGCACCTCGGCCAGCCAGCTCAGGTCGAAATCGCCCTGTGCCTCGTAGATGCGTTGCAGCGCCTGCTGAATGCGCGGCGCTTTCTGGTCGGCCAGGCCGCCGGAACGGATGACATCGGCCAGTTCCGATGTGGGCGCGCGCATTACCGCCTGCCAGTCGGGGTAAGCCTCGCGTAGAGCCGCAAAGGAACGCGCGGTATTGACGTCGCTGGTGTTCTGGCTGAGGATGGTGGCCACGAGTTGAGAGACCGGGTCGCGGCGGGGCCTGAACTCCGGCTCGCCGTAGGTCTGGGCCAGGCGGTCATGCGCCTGGGCGATGAGTTGCTGGGGGGAAGAGGGATGCTGGCGCATGAGACCTCGCGGAAACGCAAAACAAGAGCTGTCCGGCAATGGTACCATAGCGAAGCCGGTGATATGTAACCGCATAGCCGGGTCTCTCATCTAAGACCCGACAAACCCAATGGAAACCCAACGCTACTGATGGACTGAGACCTGTCAGCTGGCGAATTCAGGAGAACGACTCAATGGCTTTTCTCAACCCCCAAGATGCAAGGCTTGTAAGCGAACAGTTTGCAGAGCACCTGCAACGTGATGTCAAACTGGTCGTGGCCGTCGGCGGCGACGACTGCATGTATTGCAATGAAGTACAGGCGTTGTGCGAAGAACTGGCGGGCTTTTCGGACCGTCTTTCGACCGAAACTGTCGACATCAACAGCCCCACCGCCCTTGCCCTCAAGCTGGACAAATCGCCGGCCATCGCCGTATTGGCCGCAGGTAACGGCGACGCCCCGGACACCGACTACGGTATCCGCTTCTACGGCATTCCCAGCGGCTACGAGTTCATGTCGCTGCTGGACGCGATCCACACAGTGGGTAGCGACCGGGTAAGCCTGCAGCCGGAGACGCTGGAGTTCTTGCAGAATCTGGAGCAGGATCTACATATCCAGGTCTTTGTGACGCCCACCTGCCCCCATTGCCCGCGCGCGGTCATGCTGGCCCACCATCTTGCCTATGCCAGCCCCCGCGTGACCGCGGATATGGTGGAATCGATGGAGTTCCCCGACCTGGCTGCGCAGTACAACGTGTATGGCGTTCCCCGTACGGTCATCAACGAGAGCGTCCATCAGGAAGGCGCAGCCCCCGAACCGATGATCTTGGCGAAGCTACGCCAGGCGGTGGCGGTTCCCGCTGCATAGTCCTCGCTCGGTTTCCTCCCTCCTCCTCTCGCATCGGCACCCCGGCACGCCCTGGCCGGGGTGCCACCGCGTGTTGGAGCCGTTCGTACGGGGGCGGTCTCCCCGCGTCATGGCCGGAACCACTCATCCAGCCCGCCGAAGCGGTAGGCCAGCGCGGCCAGCAGCAGGAGTAAGAGGGTGAGTTCGGGCATGCCCCGCACGCCCAGGCGCAGGACATCCAGCACGAACACGGCCAGAAACAGGAGCACGGCCAGGGTGGGGAGGACCGTCCGGAGCAGGGTGTGGGGCCGGAGCAGGGGCTCGGTAGGCACCGGTGAAACCGCGGATCTGTGCGTCCGCCGGCGGTCATAGGCGCGACGCCGCGCCGGGTCGGAGAGCACGGCGTATGCTTCGTTGAGCTCTTGCATACGTCGCGCGTCCCCCTGGCCTGTGTCGGGGTGATACTTGCGGGCCAGCCGGCGATAGGCAGCCTGGATGACCTCGGGCTCGGCGCCGGGGTCGACTTGCAGGATGCGGTAGTAGTCCTTGTGGGCGGCCATGATAGCAGTGTACCGCGCTTCCGGGTCGGCGGCAACCGCAAGTGCGGCCTGCAGAGGGGCCGGGCGCGGCGACCGGCCGCAAAGCCTTTCCCACATGCGGCCCGGCCTGAGAAGCAGAAAGCCCGGCGGCCCGTCTCGTTGACCGAGGCCGCGGTGCGGGGGCGCTCCCCCGCACCCCCCTTGCACCCCCTGTAAGGTCTGTGCATAGCGAGCCGCAGGCGAAGCAATCTCCACCCTCCAAATAGGAGATTGCTTCGTCGCTTCGCTCCTCGCAATGACAGGTTGTGATCCCGGCGCCGCGGGCAGGGGGGTGCACCCTTCTCCTATAGCCACCTTGGCCGCTAGGACCGTGCACACCTGGGGC
>RFJM01000474.1 GCA_003694905.1 Caldilineae bacterium | reverse complement strand
GGGGTAACAAGGAGGCAACCTTCGAGGGTGTTGCGACGGGCCGGACATACTTTCAGGCTGACATCGTCTACAAACAGGGCGGTTCGACCGCCGTTGCCGTCGTTGCGTACCGTCATGTTGACGTAGATGGTCTGATCAAGGAACTCGCTGACGTCGAAGCTACAGGCGAGCCAATCCTGGTCGTTGCGGACACCACTCCACAGGCGGCGCTGCTCCCGCAGTTTGCTGTTGAGGATGTTCACGTACTGCAGGTCTTCGGCATCGTGAGGGACGCTAAGCGGGTACATGTACCATTCCAGGATGAGGGCGTTGCCGGCGGGTACGATGACTTTCTGACGAACCGAGGAGAAGGAGAAGACATTGTTGCCGTCGATGATGCCCAGGCGTGCGCTGCGAGTCGGGCTATGGTACTGTGCCGTGCTGTAGCTGCCCTGCGCGGGTGAACTGGGGAAGGACCAGCCGGTGTAGCTTTCCATGTCGCCGTTGACGAGGATCTCGGTGCATCCGTCGCCGCCCTGAGCCTGGAGGGCGGTTTCAGATGGTGAGGCTATCCACAGTGCGGCGGCGAGAAGGAGAACGGTGGCCACAAGGGTGAGTGTACGCATCGGAATTCTCTGACCAGGGGGATGGCAAATCCGGGAGAGGGCCGGGATGGCGAGCAGCACGGGATGGGATCTGCGGAGGAGAAGGAACTGACCTATGATACCCAATGCTGAGGCTCGCTCCAAGCCCGAATGGAGGCGGCGGGCGCACCGGCGGGCAAGACAGTTGCGCGGGGGGCGAGTTGGCTGTAAGATTCTGTTTCCGCGCCGGAGGTGACCAAGGTCTCTCGGCGCGATCCCCGCAAGTTGAGAGCCCTACTTATGGCAAAGGTTGTCCCTGCAGAACCGCGCACCAATGTGCGCGTGACGTTTGAAGATGGCCGCGTGTTCAAGGCACCACGTGGTACGAAGCTGGTGGAATTCGTGCGCGTAGCCACGGCGGGTGATGGCCAGCCCGAGGCTATCGCGGCCGTGTTCAATAACAAGCTTACGGAGTTGAATCGGCCGGTGGATCAGGACGGTTATGTCCGGTTGATTCGACTCAACCATCCCGACGGTGCCAGGATCTATCGGCGGTCTCTGACGTTCCTGCTCATCGCCGTGGCACATCGCCTCTTTCCTGAAGCCAGGGTATACGTGGAGCACTCCATTACGAAAGGGGGGTACTACTGCGAGGTGGAAGGCCGGCCGCCGTTTACGGTTGAGGAGCTTAAGCGTCTGGAAGAGGAGATGCGGGCGGTTGTAGATGCAGACCTGCCCATCGAACGCACCGAGGTGCCGCTTGCAGAGGCCCTGGCGATCTTCGAACAGGCAGGCGATACGGAAAAGCTGGAGCTTCTAAAGCAGCGCCAGAAGCCCACGCTGATCGTCTATCGTCTGCTGGATACCCGTGACTATTTTCTGGGGTACATGGCCCCCAGCACCGGCTATTTGAAGTATTTTGCCATTGAGCCGGCCTATGAGGGCTTCTTGCTGCGCTTCCCGCAGCAGGGGAATCCCACGAAGATTGTGCCGGTAGAGACGCTGTCGCCTCTGTTCGAGGTCTTTCAGGAGTATTCGGACTGGTTGCGGACGCTGGGCATCCGCAACGTGGCCGGGTTGAATGCTGCCATCGAGCAGGGAAGACTGACCGAGGTCATTCTTGTAACGGAGGCGCTGCACGAGCAGCGAATCAGCGCTATCGCGGCGGAACTGGAGAAACGTCGCGATGAGGCCCGAATTATCCTGGTAGCGGGGCCTTCTTCCTCGGGCAAGACGACTTTTGCACGGCGGCTGGCCGTGCGATTGCTGGCGCTGGGACTACGCCCCTTTGCCGTCAGTATCGATGACTATTTTGTGGACCGGGAGAAGACGCCCCGAGATGAGAAGGGGGAGTATGATTTCGAGTCGCTTTATACGGTTGATCTGCCGTACCTGAATCAGCAGATCAATCAGCTCATCGCGGGTGAACGTGTGCAGCTCCCAAAGTTCAATTTCCACACGGGCAAGCGAGAAGAAGGGGAGACGGTACGGATCACTCCGCAACATGTGCTGATCCTGGAAGGGATCCACGCCTTGAATCCCGAGTTGTTACCCGAAGTGGAACCGGCCTTGTGTTATCGCATATACGTCAGCGCGCTGACGCAACTGAACTTGGATCGATACAATCGTGTCTCGACAACGGATACACGGTTGATCAGGCGGATCGTGCGGGATGCCCGCACCAGGGGATACAGCGCGGCAGAGACGATCGCGCGCTGGGAGAGCGTGCGTCGCGGCGAACGGCGCTGGATTTTCCCCTTCCAGTTCAATGCAGATGCGATGTTCAACTCAGCCCTGACGTATGAGTGGGCCGTGCTGAAGCCCGTTGTGGAGCCCCTGCTGCGCCAGATCGATCCCTACTCGCGGGAGTGGATCGAGGCTAATCGGCTGCTGTCGCGGCTACAATGGTTCTTGCCGGGTGAGTCTACGCACATCCCCTCGGATTCGATTCTACGGGAGTTTATTGGCGGCTCGATTCTGGAGGATTTCAAGCCCTGGTTTTCTATCAACCACACGGCGGAGGAGGAGTGAAGTTGCAAGGGGTGCATTTCAGGATGGGGGCAATCTGCAGGAGAGGCATTCCAGCCTGGCGCCACCGCCAGCCCTGAGCAGCGCCGCTTGCCAAGCTGCAACGGTGGCCGGGTGTTTGGTCGGGTGTGGCCGCAGCTTTTTCCGGGGGGCGCTGCCCCCCGGCCGCCCCAAAATTGAAATGCACCCGTTGCAAGTGGGGCCCCCCGGGCTCGAACCGAGAACCGGCGGTTTATGAGACCGCTGCTCTAACCACTTGAGCTAGGGCCCCGGATATGCGCGCAGCCGCTTACATCCCTAAAAGGAGCGGTCTTGCCGTGTATGGGATTGGGAGAGCGGGCGACGGGATTCGAACCCGTGACGAGAGCTTGGAAGGCTCTTGTGTTACCACTACACCACGCCCGCGTGGGGTGGAGTCGGGGCGGCCGGATTTGAACCGACGACTTCTTGGACCCAAACCAAGCGCGCTACCGAACTGCGCTACGCCCCGATGGGCAAGGGTCAGTATAGCGCGAGTGCTGGCGAGGCGTCAAACTGGCAGGGCGCTATGGCGCCCAGGCCATGCCGGCCTCTTGCCAGGCAGGCAGAGAACCTTCGACGGGAAAGAGACGCTGCACAGAGAGGTCGTCAAGAGCCCAGACGTAGACGGCCCAGTCTCCCTCGCGATTGGAGAGGAAGGCGATGTGCTGGCCGTCGGGCGACCAAATGGGCAAGCCGTCGTCGGCGTCGTCAAGGGCAAAGTAGGGGATGTTGCCGTTTTCGGCGTCGGCGATGAAGATGTCCCAACCGGGGCTGCGGCCGTCGGACATGAAGGCGATGAGGCGGCCGTCGGGAGACCAGGTGGGCATGGTGTCACCCGGATTGGATGTGAGCTGCCGGCGTTCGCCGGTGGTGAGGTTCAATATCCAGAGGCCGCATTGCTCGCCATCTTGATTGCAGCCGTGGTAGACGATGCGTGTGCCGTCGGGTGCCCAGTCCGGACCAACGCCTTCGCCCCAGTCTTGCAACTTGCCGGTCTGGAGCTCGAGGATGAAGATGTGAGAGGTACGGTCTTCTGTGCGGCTGGTGGAGGTGAAGAGGACGAAGGAGCCGTCGGGCGACCAGCGAGGAAGGGTATCGCCGGCCTCTTTGGTCAGGCGCCGCGGGGGGCCGCCCACTGTCTCGAACATGGTAATGCCGTATCGCTCGGCATTGGTAGAACGCACGAGGATCCAGCCGTTGGGTCCAACATCAGGCTGTAAAGATTCGTCGGCGATGAGCGCGGCCGGGGTGCTGCTGGCAATATCCCAAAAACGGGTGCGGTGATAGGTGCGTTCTTCGTCGAAATAGGTGTAGGCAATGCGGCCGCCAACCGCGGTAGGGGTGGGGCCGCCCAGGGCCGGTGCGGTGGGATTCTCGCTGCCGGCGATGTTGTCGGGCGGTCCGCAGCGGATGCGCGCGTCTTCGAGTTTTGCCCGAACCTGGGGATCGCGCTTGAGCTGGAGGGCCAGGCGATAGCGTTCGAGGGCGGCGCAAGGGTCTGTACGGCGCAGGCTATCACCATAGCCGGCGTAGGCCAGGAAGAGTTGATCGGGGGTGTCCTGGAAATCGGGGTCGAGGGCAAAGAGTTCGGTGAAGGCGGCTATGGCGGCCTCCCAGTCTTTGCCCATGTTTTCCTGGCCGATTCGGTACAGGTCGAGAGTTTTCTTGAGCTGGTTGGCAGCGGTGTTGCCCGGCCGAAGTTTGAGGGCTTCGTCCAGTTCACGCAGCATGCCGTCGATGTCGCCGGCTTGTTCGTAGGCCAGGGCCAGGTTGTAATGGGCGTTGAACAGCATCTGCTCGATGAGGCCGGCCTGATAACCGGGATCGAGTTCGCTGAGTTCCCGCAGTTGGGCGATGGCTTCTTCCCACCGACCTGCGTCCATCAGGCTCTGGATCTGGGCGAGGGCTTGGTCCAGCGCCATCTCGTTGAGAGAGGGTGTGGAGGTGGGGGG
>RFJM01000061.1 GCA_003694905.1 Caldilineae bacterium | reverse complement strand
GGGCTGGCGCCGGTGACGGCGGCGCGAAATGCGAGCCTGACGGTCAGCATCGACCCTCACGGCCCCTCGCCCGAGCGCCTGCCCGCGGAGGGAAGCCATTCTCTCGTCCTGGCAGTGTAGGAATCGGCTGGCTACACGGTCAGCTGCTGCAGCAAGCGGACGGTTGTCGATCGGGGTGCCAGTCCCAGCTCCTTTTGCAAGGCATCTTCCAAAAGACGGAACTGGCGGCTAACCGCCACACGATCTCCCAGAGCCGCGTAGCAGCGCATGACCTGACAGTGGATGTCCTCTTGCAAGGGGTCCATCTCGAGGGAGCGGGTCAGTACAGTCAGCGCCGCCTCGTAGGCACCATTGGAGACTTGCAGGGCACCGAGTCGATTGAGAGCGGCGAGCATGGCCTGCTCAAGGCGGCGTCGTTCCGGAAAGACCCAGTCGTAGTACAAATTGCGCAAGTACTCACCGCCATAACAGGCAACGGCGCGTTCGTACCAGCGTATGGAGTCCTCGGGATGCTGGGATTCAAGAGCACGTGCCTGAGCCAGGGCGGTGTCGAACTCGTCCACATCGATTTGAAAGCGGACGGTATCCAGCCAATACTCGCCTGCTTCCACCAAGACAAACTTCGTAGCCTCATCGGAGGTGCGCAGCGCTTGACGTAGCCGATAGAGCGCCGTAGGCAAGGCCCGCTTGGCTTGCGCACCAGTATTGGGCCACAACGCCTCAACAATCCGGTCGGCGGTGAGTCGTTCATGCCGGAATGTGATGAAATAGGCGAGCAGATCTCGTGCCTTGGTTGAGACCCAACGATCCTGGCGGATTTCATTTCCTTTGAGCTCGACCCGGAAGTTGCCAAGGCACCGCACGCGCAGAGCAGGAGTAGCCGAAGTGTTCAAGACTCGAATCGAGGGGGTATTGCGTTCCAGGTTTTCGAGCGTCTTATGCAGGAACAGGCTCTGTTCTCCAGCCTCCCGCAGGGCAGCGCATACGACCCGCGCTCGCTCCCCCTGGTCGACGTAGAGTTGCAGGGAATGTGTCGGCTCCAGGAGACGGAGACTGCGTCTGGCATGGTCCAGGCCCTCTTCTGCCCGACCGCTGGCCAGACATATGTAGGCCAGTCCGAAGTAGACCATGGCCAGGGGTATCCGGAACTGGCGGCGTTCTCCTACTTCCACCAACTCCCAGAAGAGTTGTTCGGCGATCTCGATCTGGTTTCTCTCCAAAGCGATGTCGGCCAAAACACTGCGGCAAACATAGATTTCGTATGTATCGGGGGGGCCGGTGTACGACCAGAGCGCACCCTCGGCCAATTGCCATGCCTCGTCGACGCGTCCCTGCCCATACAGATTGTAGGCCAGGAAGCCGGTAGCCATGACCCGCTCATACGCGGCCACTCCCAGGCGCTGGGCGAGCGTCAGGGCCTGACGCAGAGTATGTTCTGCCCGCGCCACTTCACCCAGCCGCGTGAGTACATTACCCAGGGTGGCATAGGCGCTGGGTAGGAGTTCATGCAATTGCAGGCGTTGGACAATGTCAAGACCTCGCTCGGCGTACTCCATGGCGGTATCCAATTGGCCCCAGTACAGATAAGGGGTAGCGATGGAGATGCAGGCGCGTGCACCGATCGGCGAGACGGGATCGGGTACTACCCGGAGAGCTTCCTGGCAATATCGAACGGTTGAATGAGGATCGCCATGCCACCAGCAGATCTGCCCAAGCGAGCGCAGCAGGTTGGCCCGAGCCAGAGGAGAGAGTTTCTCGCCGGCAAGACGTGCTTCCTTCAGGGCTTCTTCTGCCAGGCTGCGGCCCTGATCCATGCCTGTGAGAAAGCCGTGGCTCTTGGCCAGAGCGATGAGAGCCTCGGCACGATTGACGTGGTCCTCGGGCAAGGCCGTGCGCAGGGCCTGGGAGACCAACGCCCGTGCACGGGGATAGTTCCCCTGGACGCGCGCGAGTTCGCCCATCCGCACCAACGCGCGCGAGGTAAAAACGGCGTCCTGCCGGGATTCGAACGCGTGCAAGGCCTCTTCATAGCGCTGGATGGCGGGGCCGGGCTGGCCCAAGCGTCGCAGAACATCTCCTTGATGGAGAAGGAGCTGGGGACGTTCACGCAGGTACTGATGGGGCAGCCGATTGAAGTAGCGTTGCAGCACGACCACGCGGCCCTGTTCGATGTAGCGGGGGGCGAGTCGCTGCAGCACGTCGGCCGCACGTTCGTGAGCGCCGCCCTGCAAATAGCTCTGCAAGGCCAGTTCGTAGTCATGCTGGCCCGCATAGTAATCACCTGCAGCATCGCAGAGCAAGCGGTATTCGTCCCCACGCTCCCGTCGCAGTCGCTCTGTCAGGAACTCTTGGAACAACCTGTGGTAGCGGTACCAGCGGCGATTCTCGTCGAGGAGACTGATGAACAGGTTGGCTCGCAAGAGGTGCTCGAGCATGACCTGGGCGCGCTGGACGCCGGGCAAGGCATTGCAGGCATCGGCATCGAGCTGAGGCAGCACGGAAGTGCGCAAAAGAAATTCTTGCACAGGGGGCGGTTGCCGCTGAAAGACCTCGGTGGCCAGATATTCGAACAGATAATGGTGCGTCCCATGGAGGGTGGCGATGACCTGCTTGGCGCGCGAGGGATCCTGTCCCATCAGAGAGGACAACACGAGGTGCAACCCGGCTGCCCAGCCTTCGACTTTGGTGGTAAGGGCCAGCGCGTCTTCGCCGGACAGGGCCGGCAGGCGGGCATTGAGCCAGCGCATCGCCTCTTCCGTTCCAAACCGCAGGTCAGCAGCGCGCAGCTCTGCCAGCAAGCCTCGTGCTCGCAGACGGGCCAGTGCGAGGGGCGGATCGCTACGCGTGGAGATAAGCAG
>RFJM01000473.1 GCA_003694905.1 Caldilineae bacterium | reverse complement strand
GGGGAGCACCCCCGCATCCGCGGCCCAGGCCTCTCAGACCGGCGGCCGAGGTTTCAGCTTCTCAGGCAGGGCCGTTTGTAGGCCGGGCTTTCGAGCTATCGTTGAAACACACCCCCAAGCTGCTCACCACTCTACAGCGCGTGAGCCGAGCGACGGCGCTGCTCAGGTGGCACATAGATTCGGCCGTAGAGTTCGCACATCTCGGCCAGCCCCGCCTGAATGCCCTCCGTGAGCTGGTCGGGCAGGAAACGCCAGGCCCAATTGCCGCTGGGCTGGGCCGGCGTGTTCATGCGCGCCTCGCTGCCCAGGTTCATACAGTCCTGCAAGGGTACGATGGCCAGATCGGCGACCGACATCAGGGCCAGCCGGATCATGTCCCAGGCAATGTCGTGGCCGTCGACGCGCAGATATCGGCGCACAAAATCGCGCTCGCGCTCCGGTGCCTTTTCGTACCACCCTCGGGTTGTATCGTTGTCATGGGTGCCGGTGTAGACCACGCAGTTCTTGGGGTAGTTGTGGGGCAGGAAGGGGTCGTAACCATCGCTGGACCAGGCGAACTGCAGTACCTTCATGCCGGGGAAACCGTAATGGTCTCGCAAGGCGTATACCCCAGGGTCAGGTTCGCCCAGGTCTTCGGCGATCAAGGGTAGTTCGCCCAGAGCGCCGATCACCGTGTCGAAAAAGTGCTGGCGGGGGCCGTCTACCCATTGCCCATCGACGGCTGTGGCCGCACCACCCGGCACCTGCCAGTAGTTGTAGAAGCCGCGGAAGTGGTCGACGCGGATGACATCGTAAAGCCGCAGATTGGCTTTGAAGCGTTCGATCCACCAGGCATACCCGTCCGCCGCCATCCGGTCCCAGCGATAGATGGGATTGCCCCACAATTGACCGGTCGGACTGAAGTAGTCGGGCGGAACTCCGGCCACCACGGTGGGCCTCCCCTCTTCGTCAAAGTGGAACATCTCGCGCTGGCTCCAGGCATCGGCGCTGTCCATTGCCACATAAATCGGGATGTCACCGATGATGCGGATGCCTCGCTGGTTTGCATAGCGCTTGAGCGCCAGCCATTGTTCGAAGAAGATCCACTGCTGGAAGCAGTGAAAACGGATCCGCTCCGACAAGCGTTCGCGGGCGCGAGCCAGTGCCTGGGAGTCGCGGTCCCGCAGGGCAGGATCCCACTCGGGCCAGGGCCTGCCCCCATGCTCATCCTTCAGGGCCATGAACAGAGCGTAGTCCTGGAGCCACCCCGACTCCTGCTCCACAAAGCTGCAGTACGCGTCGGGTGGCGCGGCCGTCTGGAACTGGTTGAATGCCTGGGCGAGGATCTCCCGCTTCCAAAGGATCACGGGGCCATAGTCGACCCGCTCGCGCGGGAAGGGGGGGACGGCCAGATCCTCGAGCATGATGTATCCTCGCTCCACCAGGTCTCGCAGATCGATGAGCAAGGGATTGCCGGCAAAGGCGGAAAAGCATTGATAGGGGGAATCTCCGTAACCTGTGGGACCCAGGGGCAGCACCTGCCATAGACGCTGCCTGGCCCCGGCCAGCCAGTCGACAAAGTGGTAGGCTTCTTGCCCCAGATCGCCGATGCCGAAGGGACTCGGCAGCGAGGTGGGATGCAACAGGATTCCCGCTTGGCGTTGGAACATCAATCGACTCCGGGTAGGGATTTGTCCCCGTCGAGCGTAGGGGACGGGGCGGCTTGGCTAAAGTGTCGCAGGGTGTGTATCGACGCGGGTCATCGGGCGCGCTGACTCTCCCAATTCGCGTGGATGTCGAGATAGCGCAGCCAGGCCCGCACAGACAGTTCGCCCCACTGGTTGTGCATGATGCGCGTCTGCACGGCGCCGGCCGCAGCCAGTTCCCGCGCCAGATGGACGGTCTCGGCACGGGTCACTTCGAACTGCGCCAGCAACTCAGGCCACTCGGTATCCAGAGGTGGGCGATAGCCATCATACTCTTCGAAGACAAAGGGCTCGCCCAGGGCCACCCGCAGGCGGCTCTGCCCCCAGAGCTCGATGCCGATGACGTGGCTGAGCACACGCCGATTCCACTCGCTGTCTGCCAGTTTGGCGTATTGCTCGCACAGGCCGCGGCCGGACTTCTCCAGCTGGGACGCCAGCGAGCCTACGCTGCGCCGGACCACAGGCAACTCCAGGAACAGCCAGGCACCCAGATGGGTTAGCTTCTCGATCATGCCGATCTTTCTCCGTTGAGGTTCACCAGCGCTCCCAGTGGACGACATCCTCGAAGGAACGCTTGGCTCCGGCACGCGCTGGGCGTTTCAAGGCATCCGGGTCGGCAGGGTAGCCGAAGGAGATGGCTGCATAGCACATCAAGTCGTCGGGCAGGCCCAGCAGCTCACTGGCCCGGTCGATCTCGTAGATGTTGGCCATGACCGAGCCGATGCCCATCTCGTGGGCGACCAGCATCATGTTTTGCGCGGCGCGGCCCAGATCGAAAGCAACGGGCCACCGTTCCCGCCAGTCGCCGGTTACCAGGGCGATGCCCACCGTGGCACCGGCCAGATGCCCGGCGAACTGACCGCAACGGCTGAGCGCGATCAGCCTCTCTCGATCGCGCAGGACGATGAAATGCCATGGCTGGATATTCTTCGAGCTACCGGACCAGCGGCCTGCGTTCAAGATCTTTCGCAGGGCTTCTTCAGCAATGGGCCGGTCGCTGAACTCGCGGATGGCACGCTTGGTACGAACTGCCTCGTAGACGTTCATGATTCAAACTCCGGTGACAGGGGAGTAGGGGTTGTGAAGGGCGAGCGCTCACGCGCCCAGCGCCCGATGCAGGCGGCTGAGTCTTTCGGCGTTGCCGACCACGATGAGGACGTCGCCCTCGTGCAAAACCGTATCCGAGCCGGGGTTGAGCTCAAATCCGGCCAGCTGGTCGCTAGAATGGCCATGAGGATGATACAAGGCCAGCACCGTAACGCCAAAGCGACGCCTCAGGTTGGTCTCGCCAAGGGTTCGTTCCGCCAGTTCCGAACCGGACCGCACCTCCAGTTCATCCAACTCTGCCCCCCGACCTTCGTCGAAGATAACCTCCTTCAGGAACTCGCCCACGTGCGGTCGCAATGCTGCCAGCGCCAGTCTCCGGCCACCTGCATCGTAGGGGGAGATGACTTCGTTGGCGCCGGCTTTGAGCAGCTTGGCGGCGGACTCGGGTTGCACCACCCGACTGGCGATCCACAGCTTCGGATTGAGCTGGCGGGCGCTGAGCACCGTGACGATATTGTCGTTGTCCTCGTTCAGCACCGCGATGAGCCGCCGTGCGTGTTCGATACCCGCCGCCAGGAGAACATCGTCGTCGGTAGCGTCCCCGTGGATCACATGCAAGCCCTGCTCGCGCAGGCCTTCCGCCAACTCCACGTCGGCCTCGATGATGACAAACGGACTGTCGTTGCGGGCAAACTCGGCTGCCACCGCGCGGCCGATCCGCCCGTACCCGCAGATAATCGTATGATCCTTCATGCGTTTGGCCCTCCTGATGGCCCGGATCTGGCGCATGGCCACTCGGACCTCGGGACTGAGAATGATGCCGAGCACCGACTGCAGCGCCCATGCGCCCCAGGCCAGAGTAAACAGAATGAGAAGGGTGGCGAACATGCGGGTGACCGCGTCGAACTCGCCCAGTTCGCCAAAGCCCACCGTC